>JALQTQ010000003.1 GCA_023263995.1 Akkermansiaceae bacterium
CTCCCTTTGCCCCCTGAACCCGACCTCGATCGCTTCTTGCATCGCGGCGGCGCGCGAGAACGCCCGCACCGTCCGGGACCAACTCTCAGAAGAAATGTGGTTGGAGCTCAATGCCATCCACCTCTACCTGTCATCGGACCGGGCACGCCATGATTACCGGAATTCGCCCGAGTCTCTCTTCCGCAAGATCATCCGCTTCTCCATCATTTTCCAAGGTCTCAGTCAGTCGACCATCCGGCAGGATGAGGGATGGTATTTCTCCCGGGTCGGACGTTTCGTGGAGCGGGCCGACAAGACCAGCCGCATTCTGGATACCCTGACCTTCACGGTCGACGAGCCGACCCAATCAGCGCTCTTGGCGGTGCTGCGTTCCTGCAGTGCCTTCACCGCCTTTCGGGCGCAATACCGGACCGATCTTTCCTTGCGCAACGTTGCGGCCTTCCTCTTTTTCTCAGCCGACTTCCCGCGGTCCATTCGTTTTTGTCTCCAACAAATCGAGAGCAACTTGCGTGCGATTTCCGGGACCCGGTCCGGGGATTTCTCGAACGAGGCGGAGCGCCATGCCGGCCAGGCCCTCGCTGCAGTCAACTTCAACCTCATCGATCAGGTCATCGAGGCCGGCCTGCACGATGAAATCGATGACGTCCAGCGTCGTCTCAACGAGATTGGGCAGGAGATCTTCAAGCAATATGTCCTGCTCCCCTCGGAGATCAGGGAGGCCGTGCGAACCGAGGGCCTGCAAAACACCCGTTGGCCCCAGCAACAACAACGGAGACGAAGCTGAGTCTGATGGACCTCAAGGTGTATCATCGCACGGAGTACCGCTACTCCAGCCCGGCGAGCGAGAGCGTGAATGAGATCAAGCTCAGGCCGCCCGATACCAAAAGCCAGCGCTGTGCCAGCGCGGTGATCTCGGTGCTGCCGGCGACGCGGCTTCGTCCCTTCGCCGATCTTTACGGAAACCGGGGCCACCATGTGGAGATTTTCGAAGCTCACGACCGACTTGTCGTGGAGGCCCGCCTGCGGGTCCACACTGCCCCGACCTTGCGCATCGAGGACTTTCCCTACGGGGTGTCGATGTCGTCCCTGAAAGGCTTGGCGCGCCGCGAGGACTGCCATCCGTTTCTCCAAGGCAGCACCTACGTGGAAATGACACCCGCGGTCTGGCGGGAGGCGGTCGACATCATGGACGATTCAACCGATGTCTTCCAGACCAGCTATGCCATCATGCAGGCCATCTTCGAGCGCTACACCTATCGGCCGGGGTCGACCGTGGTGACAACGCACGCCAACGAAGTCATCGAGCGCAAGGTCGGGGTTTGCCAGGACTTTGCCCACGCCATGGTGGCCTTTTGCCGGTCCCTCAAAATTCCGGCGCGATACGTCAGCGGCTACTTTTTCGATGCCACCCGCGACCACTCCCTGCGAGGCTCGGAAGCTACCCACGCCTGGGTCGAGGTGTTCGTGGAAGGATACGGCTGGTTGGGATTGGACCCGACCAACAACAAGGTGGTCGATGACACTTACATCGTGCTCGCGGTAGGACGGGACTACGCCGATGTTGCCCCGGTTTCCGGTTCCTACTTTGGCGGGGGAATGAGCACCTTGATCGTGCATGTGGCGGTCAGGAGGACCGACCAGCCGGTGGTTCAGGAAGGAGCCCATTCCCAAGCCCAATCAGGGTGAGGCGTGCGGCCGCTGGGCGCCAACGGGATGCCTTGAGCGGTCGGGTCGTCCTGATAGGGTCGGCTCATGGCGATGGAAGAAACCCCCCTCGACTTTGTGCGTTTTTCGGAAGCCGAGATGCGGCAGCGGGCGGCGGAATTTCTGGAAACGATGGCAAGCCGCCGCTCGGTCCGGGACTTCTCGAGTGACGCCATTCCGGACGGAATTCTGGAAGACTGTCTCGCCGTGGCCGGTCGGGCCCCCAGCGGAGCCAACCAACAGCCGTGGCATTTTGCGGTCGTGCAAAGCGAGGAGGTGAAGCGACGTATTCGTCTCGCGGCCGAAGCCGAGGAGCGCGAGTTTTATGAATCACGGGCCCCACAGGAATGGCTCGATGCCCTCGACCACCTCGGCACCGATGCCGGCAAGCCCTTCCTGGAAACGGCCCCCGTTCTGATCGCGGTCTTTCAGAAGTCGAAAGTCGTGGATGACCAGGGCCGGGAAGGGAAGGCCTACTACCCCAAAGAGTCGGTCGGGCTGGCTTGTGGATTTCTCATCGCGGCCCTGCATCACGCCGGTTTGGCAAGTCTGACCCACACGCCGAGCCCGATGAAGTTTCTCAACGAAATCCTCGACCGTCCGGCCTCGGAGAAACCCTTTTTGCTTCTGGTGGTCGGTTATCCGGCCGACGGGTGCCAGGTGCCCGCGATCACGAAGAAGGAATTGGACACCTTTGTCTCGCGGCATTGATCCCACCAGCCCGCCTTCACTCGTAGTCCCACTTCATGATCCAAGGGTCGCCGGTGCGCTTTTGTTCGGCTTTGAGGAGGGCTTGGTATTTTTTGAGCGTTTCGGCGTGGGCGGGGTCGTCGGCCAGATTGCGGGCCTCGTTGGGGTCCGAAGCGATGTCGAAGAGTTCGAATTCGGGGCGATGGATGTAGGAGTCGACGGTGCGCTGTCCGTATTTGGCGTCCTTGCCCTTGCTCCACTGGGCCTGCCAGGTGGCGGCGGCCCAGAGGTCGGAGGCGAAGGGGTAGGGTTGCCGGTAGGCGATGTTCCAGATGAGCTTGTAGTTGCGATCGCGGATGACGCGCATCGGGTAGTACATCTGGATTTCGTGAAAGGTGTGGGAGGCGCTGATCTGGTCCCAGCCTTTGACTTCCGGCCGTCCGACGAGGTCCCGCCAGGAGCGGCCGTGGTATTTTTTGGGGATCTGGCCGGCGTTTTCACCGACGCCCACGGGATCGACCGTGAGGGGTTTTTGGGGGGCATTCTTCTTGTGATCAAGGGCCCCGGCGTAGTCGAGTAGGGTCGGAGTGAGATCGACATGGGAGAGCATGGCGTCGGAGGTCACACCAACTTTCGGAGCGCGGGGATCTCGTACGATGAAGGGGACGCGGAGACCGGCTTCGTAGACCGTGGTCTTGGCCCCGGGAAAGGCCATGCCATGGTCGGCGGTGAAAATCAGGATGGTGTTGTCCCACTGGCCCGCTTCCTTGAGAAGCGAGATCAGGTGACCGAGACCCTGATCAATGCGGGAGCAGGATTGATAGTATTGGGCAATTTCAGCGCGGGCTTCGGGAGTGTCCGGAAGGAAACCGGGAACGATGACGCCTTCGGGATCGTAGAAGACCTCTTCGATCCCCTTGTGGGAACCTTTGTTGGGTTTGTTACCGAAGAGGTCGGGTTTGTGTTTGCCGGGGAAGGTCTTGTCGGTGCCGCCACCGCGATGGGGGTCTGAGGTGGCGAAGTAGAGGAAGAAGGGTTTCTCGGTCCCTTCTTCAAAGACCGGCTTGCAGACTTCCGCCATTTGCTTCGCGTTGCGGGAGTTTCCCTTGAGATACTGATCAAAATGAAACACCGATTCGGGAGCGACGTGCAGCTTGCCGATCTGGATGGTCCGGTATCCGGCCTGAGCCATCAATTGTGGCAAGGCGAAGGCCCGCATCGAAGGAAAGCACTCGAACTTGTGAAAGTGGTGGGTATGACCGTATTGCCCATTGAAGTGATTGTGCAGGCCGGTCAGAATGACCGAGCGGGAAGCCGAGCAAGACGCGGTGGTGGCAAAGGCATGGGTGAAAGTGGTCGATTCTCGGGCCAGGGCGTCGAGGTGCGGGGTCTGAATCACCCGGTTGCCATAGCATCCGGCGACCGGGGATTGATCGTCGGTGACAAAGAGGATGATGTTGGGGCGGTCAGCGGCCGAAGCGAGGGCCAGCAGGCCGAGGAAACAAAAGAGGGCTTTCATGAACGGGGGCCGATTTTAGGCCGGCCCGGGCTTTTCGACGACCACGAAAAACCTCTTTTCTCCTCCTGCAGCTACCGACTCAATGCGAGTGGTCGCAGCGGCAGCGGCAGGGACATTGAGGCGGTTGTCCCACACTTCCCAATTTTCCACCGGAATCGAGAGGTCGGTGCTGCTTTTCAGATCATAGACCTTCCCGGCTCGGCTGGGCCATTCGAAGTCGAGAGTCCCCGTGACATCAGCGCTTTGATTGATGAAAAGCTCAAGCGGGGCCGAGGCCAGAACTTCAAACTGGAAGTCGGAGACGGTCAACGTGCCATTGATGAAGGAATTGGAATCGAAGTTTCGTCCCCCGATGCGAAAGCCCAGGATGTCGCCTTGCGCCACCGTGACGGCCGCGCCGAAGCCGGCATGGGAGTAGTTGCCCACACTTTTGAATTCCGGCAAAGGTGAGGCCACAATCTTACCGTTCACCGTGATGTGAAATTGCTGGTAAGCTTCCCACCAAGCGTGGTTTCCGCTGTATTCCCAGTTAAAGTTGATGTTGGCCCCAACGGGCGCGACGAGGGTGAAATCGGCAAAGCGCTCGGGCACCCCGGTGGTGGTGACCCCAAGATTGACCGAGTAGCTGAATTGGGCGCTCTGCGTGACTCCTTCGCCATCCGTAAAGGTGCCGAAAAATTCAGTTGTGCCTTCGGTGATGTCGGATTTTTCCCAGTTTTCAATTTCAAATCCGTTCGTGAATCCCACGGTTTGCCCGTTGGCCGCGGAAGTCGATAATCCGAGTAGAGAGGCCAGGGAGCTTGCCAAAAATCGGTTCGTCATCTTAGTCATAGCCTTCAAAGTAGCAGATCGGATGCCAGCTTCCAAGCCTCAAGCCACTTGCCCCGACCTTGACCTTTCCGGTGGTGAGCCCTAGCGTCCCGGCTTTACTGCCAGCGCCATGAGCACGTCCGAAGGAAAATCCTACAAAGAAACGCTGTTTCTGCCCAAGACTGAATTCCCAATGAAGGGGAATCTGACGGTGCGGGAACCGGCCCGCCTCGAAAAGTGGAACTCCGAGAATCTCTACGCGCGAATTATTGCTCAGCGGAAGTCACAAAAAGCCCCTCGCTTCATCCTCCACGACGGACCGCCTTTCGCCAATGGCGACGTCCACATGGGCACCGGCCTGAACAAGGTCCTCAAGGACTTCGTGGTGAAATCCAAGACGATGGCAGGATTCGAGGTTCCCTACATCCCGGGCTGGGACTGCCACGGTCTGCCCATCGAGTTCAAGGTGATGCAGGACGAGGACGCCCGCGAGGTCGAGCCCGCTGAGATCCGCCGCCGTTGCGAAACCTTCGCCCGCAAGTGGATCGACATCCAGCGTGAGTCGTTCAAACGCCTCGGCGTTTTCGGCGATTGGGAAAATCCCTACCTCACCCTCGATCCCGGATACGAGGCCAACATCATCCGCACCTTCGCCACCCTCGTGGAAAAAGGTTGCGTCTACCAGTCAAAGAAGCCTGTCCAGTGGTCCTACGGGGCCAAGACTGCGCTCGCGGAAGCCGAGGTGGAATACCAAGACAAAAAGTCGACCGCCGTCTTTGTGAGATTCGCCCTGCCGGATCACGAAAAACTGCCAACCGGCACCTCGATCGCGATCTGGACAACCACTCCGTGGACCCTGCCTGCCAATCTCGGCATCGCGGTGCACGAACGCTTCACCTACTCGATCGGAAAATACTCGAACGGCGAAACCATCATCGTAGTGCGCGACCTCCTCGCCGACTTCCAAGAAAAGACCGGGCTCACCCTCGAAGAAGAGGTGGGAGAAATCAAAGGGGCCGAGCTCGAAGGATTGGAAGCGCAACATCCCTTCCTCGATCGCACCGCGATGGTGATCCTCGCTCCCTTCGTCACCACCGAAGCCGGTACCGGCGCGGTCCACATCGCTCCCGGACACGGAGCCGATGACTACATGATCGGCCAGCAATATGGCTTTGACGTTCTCAGCCCGGTCGATGACGATGGGCGATACACGGCGGAGTGCGGCCTCCCCGAGCTCGTCGGCATGCACGTTTTCAAGGCCAACGCCCGTATCGTCGAGATCCTGCAGGAAAATGGCGCGCTCCTGGGCGAAGAAACATACGAACACAGCTACCCGCATTGTTGGCGATCCAAGACACCCATCATTTTCCGGGCGGTCGAGCAGTTCTTCATCTCGATAGACGGTCTGCGCGAGCAGGCCCTCCGCGAAATCGACAAGGTCCAATGGCTGCCCTCTTGGGGGCGCAACCGCATCTACGGCACCGTCGAGGCCAGGCCAGACTGGTGCATCTCCCGCCAACGCACCTGGGGGGTTCCGCTTCCCGTTTTCTTTGACGAATCCGGCGCGCCCATCGTGTCCGCCGACCTGGCCCGCAAGGTGGCCAACCTCGTGGAAAAGGAAGGCACGAATGTCTGGTTTGAAAAATCCGATGCCGAGCTTGCGAGCCTGCTGGACTTGCCCGAAGGCTGCACCAAATGCCGCGATACCCTGGACGTCTGGATTGATTCCGGATCATCACACGTCGCGGTGCTCGATGCCCATCCCGAGCTCTCGGTCCCGGCCGACCTTTACCTCGAGGCCACCGACCAGCACCGCGGTTGGTTCCAGAGTTCCCTCATGCTGAGTGTGGGCGTGCGCGGTAAGGCCCCCTACAAAACCGTCCTCACCCACGGCTTCGTGGTCGACAAGGACACCGGCAAGAAGACCTCGAAATCCGATGCCAAGAAAAAAGGCAAGCCGACCGATGCCGCTCATTTTTACAACAAATACGGGGCTGACATCCTCCGCCTCTGGGTGTCCTCGGTCGATTGGCAGAACGAGGTTCCCTTCGGTGAGGACCTCTTCCAGCAGGTCGGCGAGCCCTACCGCCGCCTGCGCAATACCTTCAAGATCCTCCTCGGCAACATGCGCGACGAGAAGGTCGAGGAACCGACCGAGCTTCCTCTGATCGACCAATGGATCATGGAGCGCCTCCAGGCCGTCATTGCCGAAGTACGAGAGGCTTACGATAAGTATGACTTCCGCAAGGTCTTCACCACCGTGAACCAGTTCGCGGCCCACGACCTCAGTGCCAACTACATCGACATCACGAAGGACCGTCTCTATTGCGATGCCGCAGGCAGCGAGCGACGCAAAGCCAGTGTCTGGGTAATGGGGCGAATCTTCGATGCCCTTGTCAAACTCCTCGCACCCATCTTGGCCTACACCAGCGAGGAAGCATGGGAACACGCGGGCAGCGAGGGCAGTGTTCACGAACAGGACTTTCCGGCAGTCGATTCCAAATACGCCACCACTGAAGCGATCGAGACCGTCAACCGTCTCCTCGAAGTCAAGGCCGTGGTGCAGACCGCGATCGAGGAGAAGGTTCAGGCCAAGGAGTTCAAGAAAAACAACGAAGCCAGCGTGATCCTGACCGTGCCGGGCAACCATCCCTGCCTCAACCTTCTCAGGGACCACGATTTTGCCAGCGAGTTCTTCATCGTGAGTGAGCTCAAGGTGACCGAGGGCGACAAGCTGTTGGCCACTGCCGGTAAGACGCCTCACCCGATGTGTCCCCGCTGTCGCCGATACGAGCCACCCGTTGATGACGAGGGGCTTTGCCAGAGGTGCGCGGATGCCCTGGCTTGATGAGTCTACTTCAGCTTCTCCCGACTTTGCCTTGCCCGCGCCCTGAAGAGGCCAGGCCACTTTCCGACCTCAAAGTCGACGCATCACCCATCGAACTCTCCCCGGGACCCTCCGACGCCAAGGCTCCGGCGGACGAGCGAGAAAAACCGTCTCCGGATACCTCCGGGCATTCAACGACCCACGTCTCAGCGACAGCCACCGTTGGCAAAAACGGATGTGGCCGAGGAGCTTCGAAGCAGATCGCTGCGACCGGTCGCTTTTCTAATAACGATAGTGAGCCGGCTTGTAGGGACCATCGACTGGCACGTCGATGTAGGCGGCTTGTTCCGGGGTCAGTTCGGTGAGCTTGGCTCCGATTTTTTCGAGGTGGAGGCGAGCCACTTCCTCGTCGAGCTCCTTGGGTAGCACTTCCACCCCGATCTCGCGGCTGTCCTTAGTTTCCCAGAGGGCGATTTGCGCAAGGGTTTGGTTGGTGAAACTGTTGCTCATGACAAAGCTCGGGTGGCCAGTGGCGCAGCCGAGATTCACAAGACGGCCCTCGGCGAGCATGTAGATGCTGTTGCCGGTCGGGAAGGTATACTTGTCGACTTGCGGTTTGATGTTGAGCTTCTGGATACCTTCGATCTTCTCGAGCTTATCGATCTGGATCTCGTTGTCGAAGTGGCCGATGTTACAGACGATGGCTTGGTCCTTCATTTTCTCCATGTGCTCGGCACGGATGATGTTGAAGTTGCCGGTGGTAGTGACGTAGATGTCGCCCCAGCCGAGAGTGTCCTCGACGGTGAGGACGCGGAAGCCTTCCATGGCTGCCTGTAGGGCGCAGATGGGATCGACTTCGGTCACCACAACTTGGGCCCCTTGTGCGCGGAGAGCCTGGGCACAGCCCTTGCCGACATCGCCATATCCGCACACCACCCCGACCTTGCCGGAGATCATCACGTCGGTAGCTCGCTTGATGCCATCGATGAGCGATTCGCGGCAGCCATAGAGGTTATCGAACTTGGACTTGGTCACCGAGTCATTGACGTTGATGGCCGGAAAGAGAAGCTTTCCGTCGCGCTGCATCTGGTAGAGGCGGTGGACCCCGGTGGTCGTTTCCTCTGAGACTCCTTTGAGTTCGGGAACCCAGGCATGGAAGATACCGGGCTGCTTCTCGTGGATGTCCTTGAGCAAGGCCTTGATGACCGCTTCCTCGGTCGAAGAAGCAGGTTCATTGACCCAGTCGGAACCATCTTCGAGTTCGTATCCCTTGTGAATGAGGAGGGTGGCATCGCCACCGTCATCGACAATGAGTTGGGGACCGAGAGGCATGCCGCCATCGGGATTGGGAAATTGCAGAGCTTGCCAAGTGCACCACCAGTATTCCTCGAGAGTCTCACCCTTCCAAGCAAAGACCGGGGTGCCACTTTCGGCAATCGCGGCCGCAGCGTGATCCTGAGTCGAAAAGATGTTGCAAGAACACCAGCGTACATCGGCCCCGACCTCCTTGAGGGTTTCGATGAGAACGGCGGTCTGGATCGTCATGTGGAGCGAACCCATCACACGCACCCCATCGAGCGGCTTGGCGGGACCATATTTTTCGCGGGTGGCGATGAGGCCGGGCATTTCATGTTCGGCAACGTCGAGTTCCTTACGACCGAATTCAGCTAGGCCGATGTCTTTGACTTTGTAATCTGGCATGAGAGTTTGATGATTGAAGGGTTCAGTTTGGTGTTTGAGGAGAAAGCAGGGATCAGAATCAGGAGGTCACGATTCGTTTGCGCATGGTGGCGATGAGGCGTCGTGGTATGGCAAAGATTTCTTTGGCTTTTTGCACGGAGGGCTTGGGATCTTTCAGGAAGTTTAGTTTGTGGGCGAGTTAAAGGTGGGTACGATGTTCGGCATTTGAGTCCTTGGCAAGGCGTTCGGTTCCTTCGGCAGGGTCCGCAGGAACCGAGACAGCCGCCCTTTCGATCTGATTCGTCATTCCAAAATCGTAGACGGATTTTGAGGACCGGGAGATTTCAACGGTGTGCCGACCAGCGCGTTTCCAAACATTAATGTCTTCAAAGGATGCGGAGGACCTTTCTGTTTCCTGACAGCTGTTCCCGTTTTCAGATGGCCGATTTGAGATCTTCCACCTTGTCAGCCTGTTCCCATGGGAGGGCAGTAGAAGAATAACCGAAATGTCCGTAGTTGGTAGACTGGCTGTAGATCGGGCGGAGCAGGTCAAGTTGGGCCACAATGTCGGCGGCCTTGAAACTAAAGACCTCCTTGACAGCCTTGATGATTTTTTCGTCATCAACTTGATTGGTGCCAAAGGTGTTGACATTGATGCTGACGGGATCGGGATAGCCGATGGCGTATGCGAGCTGGAGCTCGCACTCGGTCGCCATTCCGGCTGCCACGATATTCTTTGCAACCCAACGGGCCATGTACGCCGCTGAACGATCAACCTTGGAAGGATCCTTACCGGAAAAGGCCCCGCCTCCGTGACGCCCCATGCCGCCGTAGGTGTCGACAATGATCTTGCGTCCGGTCAGGCCCGCATCGCCTTCGGGTCCGCCAATCACAAAGCGTCCGGTCGGATTGATGAGATATTGGGTATCGTCAGTCAGAAGGTCGCCGGGGATCACCTTTTCGATGAGGTCACGTTTGAGAATTTCGCGCATCTCAGAGGTGTCGATTTCCTCGGCATGCATGGTGGAAACAACCACGGCGGTGACGCTGACGGGCTTGCCATCGACATACTGCATCGAGACTTGGGTCTTGGAGTCAGGTCGCAGCCAGGTGTGAACGCGGTCCTTACGAAGGTTGGTGAGGGCCTCGCCAAGACGGTGGGCGTAGGCAATCGGAGCTGGCATGAGTTCCTCGGTGTCATGGGCGGCATAACCGAACATGATTCCCTGATCACCCGCTCCCTGCTCAGCGGTGTCCTTGTGCTCGGCCGCCTTGGCATCAACTCCCTGAGCAATGTCTTGGGACTGCTTTCCAAGGAAGTTCATGAAAAAGAGACTCTCGGCGTCAAACTTGGAGCTGTAACTGTATCCGGTATTCTCGGCGTATTGCTTGTCGTAGCCGATCTTGCGAACTGCTTCGCGGGCCACTTCCTCATAGTTGATTTCGGCACCCGTGGTGATTTCCCCCGCCAAAGCGAGGACGTTATCCTTGACGAGAGTTTCGCAAGCAACGCGGGACATGGGATCTTGCGCAAGGCAAGCATCAAGGATCGCATCGGAAAC
Organism: Akkermansiaceae bacterium; assembly: GCA_023263995.1. GTDB lineage: Bacteria > Verrucomicrobiota > Verrucomicrobiia > Verrucomicrobiales > Akkermansiaceae > SW10. The sequence continues at coordinate 10,793 of JALQTQ010000003.1, forward strand.
GGTGTCGCACACTTTGTCAGGATGACCTTCGGTGACGGATTCGGAGGAGAAAATGAAACTTTTGCTCATGAGTTTGAATTTGATATCGTCAAATCGCGATTTGTTGATACGAGTTACGCCTCTTCGGTCATGCCGTCAATTCTCAATTCTCTCAAAATGATTTCCGATCCCACTCGGTTGCGGATTTTGCTGCTTCTGGATGAGGAATCGCTCTCGGTAGCAGAGCTGCAGCAGATTCTCGGGATGGGGCAGTCCCGGATTTCCACTCAGCTATCCCAGCTCAAAAAGGAGGGACTGGTGACCGATCAGCGATCGGGAAAGAACAACATCTATTCGGCACAGGTTCCCGGTGAGTTGGAAGCCATCATGCGGGAGGCCGGCCGTGAGCTACCCGAGCGGGGCCACGACCAGGCTTCGCTTCGTCATATCCTGCGCAAACGAAAGGATCAGGTCCGGGCTTATTTCGACGAACTGGCCGGCCGCTTTGGTCGGGAGTATGTTCCCGGTCGTTCATGGAAAGGATTGGCTGAAGCCATGTTGAAGATCCTCAACTACGAGGTAGTGGCGGACTTGGGGGCTGGAGAGGGAACGCTCTCGCAATTGATCGCACAGCGGGCGCGCAAGGTCATTGCGATCGACAATTCGGAAAAGATGGTGGCCTTTGGCAAGAAGCTGGCCCGGGAAAACCAGCTGCCCCACCTCGAATACCGCCTCGGCGACATCGAAGCGCCTCCGATCGATGACGATTCAGTGGACTTGGCCATTTTCTCGCAGGCCCTGCACCACGCCGAGCAACCGGCCAAGGCTCTCTTGGAAGCGCACCGCATTCTCAAGCCCGGAGGACGCCTGATCGTCCTCGATCTCCTGCGGCACAGCTTCGAGAAGGCCCGAGACCTTTATTACGACACGTGGCTCGGTTTTCCGGAAGTGGAGCTCGCGGAAATGCTCACCGCCTGCGGGTTTCGGGAAGTCGAAACTGCAATCGTCGACCGCGAGGAGTCCCCGCCTCATTTCCAAACCCTTCTTGCCAGCGCGGCCAAATGAGGGCTTCGATTGGCCTCACCTTGGTGGGAGCCTTTCTTTGATTTCCGTGCAGCCTTACCTCCACCCTGCACAGGAATCTCGGGGTCCCACAAGCCCGCTCGGTCCCTGATGGCCAAGCCACCCGAACCATCCGCGACATCCCACGGAAACCCCGAGCCATCCGTTTTAATTACTAAAAAACTCGTACAAAGGCGTCGACTTCACCCTTCTCACCTACGATCAACGCGGGTACGAACTCAGAGTGGTAGACCAGTAGGACAGGCCGCCGAGCTCGCGATTTGAATGGGCATGGTGGAAGGCAAAGGGGCTTCAACCGCCGGAGGAATCTCCTACTCGTTCCAAGCCTTCCATAGGCGATCGATGCGATCAGTCTCAGGGAGGGAACCTTCCTTGATCAGAAAACGGTAGTTCACAGTGAGCGACTCCCCTTTCGGAATCGTTTGGGTGAAGTAAGCCCCGAAACGACCGTAATCTCGATAGGCTGAATACACCGTTCCTTTTGGATTCTTCCGACTGTTCATGTGAACGACCGAATAGTCTCGGTCACCAAGGGAATAGGTTTCGGCCGCCCATCGAAGATCTTTAGCCTGACGGGGATTCGTCAACCCGTCGGGAAAGAGGTAGCGGGTTTTTTTGCGGTCCACTTCATTGGAGGGCCGGTATTGAATCCCGGCATGTTCGGGGTCGCCGCCCAGAACGACCTCTGCATCGGTCGGACTTAATTTTGATTGAAAGTCAATCATAAGCCTTGCGTCTTCCAGGATCTCCATGACCGAGATGGTCCTTTCTTCCTCGAGGAAAGGCTTGCCGTTCTGATCCATCCAATGGGTCAATGAGGTGAAGGTCGCCACCCCGTCTTTGATTTCCTTCTTGAGAAACTTCTGATGAACAATCGACCCGCCTTTCATGTGCCAGCGGTCATAGGTTTTTCCGTTCACCTTGATCTTGCTCCAGCCGATGAAGATTCCACGATGGTGAGTGAATTGTCCACCTGGGCCCTTGGTGATCGGAGCCTTTCCCTCGGCATCGAAGACATGGAGATAAGGTTTGTAAGTCTGATGCAGGCTCTCGGGAGTCGACGGATCATAGTCGTACATGTAGCGAACTGCGGTCTTCCCATCCGAAATAATATCAAGGTGCTTCCCCTCAGTCTCATGAAATTCAAGAGCCGCGCCGACAAGATGGAACGGCAACAGCATCGCAAAGAAAAGGGTTCTATTCATCCCCTCAACGACGGAGCAGAATGGGGCGATCTTTCAAGACCCGTTTCAAGGCCGCCAGGTCATTCGAGCGTGGCCGATTTCTTTTGCTTCTTCGCAGGACATTTTCCACTAAGGTCCCGAGAAATCGGTTCGTTTTAGATCAGGCAGGTCAGACCACCGGTCAATTCCGGCGCACGATCGATTGCCCATTCACCTCACTGAGTCCCATGTCCCAAATTTCTGTTCCTCCACAAGTCGACCCCCAGCTTCCTCAGGCCGTTGTGGTTGCCGCGCGCCCCTTGTCAGCCCGGGCCCTCCTTCGCAAACAACAACGAACAGCCACCTTGGTGAGCTTGGTTGTGGCTTTGCTCCTCATGGTGATGATGGGTCTCATTCTTGCTCTGATCTTCATGGCAGTCGAAAGCACTTCCAAGCCTACTTTGGTGGCTTATTCCGGGGTGCCCGAACCCGAAGAAAGAATCACGCCGCCCAAAGTTCAGACCTCGGTCGAACGTAAGCCTTCGGCTCCCAGCCTGTCGGCCAGCAAAATGATCGTTGCCAACAATTCCTCACCGACCGCAGTGCCGGTGCCCACGATCGAGGTTGAGGACGTTTCGATGGAAATGGGAGTAGGAAACGATTTTGGCGAAGGTTGGGGAGACGGCGATGGCTTCGGCTCCGGGGGCGGCTCCAGCTTCTTCGGACAAACCTCACGAGCCGAACGCATCGCTTACGTCATCGATTTCTCGTCATCCATGAAAGGTCAGGACCGTCACAAGATCATGCGCGATGAATTATGTGAATCTCTTCAGAAAATGGAGAATGGTCTTCAAATCGGCATGGTCTTCTTTGGGGGTCCGGCTTGGGTTGCCGGAGACGAGATTAAAATGGGCCAAGGCAAAAAGGACGCGGTGGTCACAGCGAAAGGAGGAAAAAAATTCAAGTGGAAGTCAAACGGGGGCGCCCACAATTGGGAGCCTGACGGGCCCAAACAAAAGGTTCCGTGGCATACGATTGACGACCGAGAAGTCAAGCGACTGCAAAAGATCGTCCGTGAGACGCCTTTGTTCTGGGGAACGATTTGGGATCACCCTCTTCATATGGCCCTCGACATGGACCCTGCTCCACAAACCATTTATTTCATGACCGACGGTTCGGCCAGCGGGTCCGCGAAATGGGCCCAAGAAATTGGAAAGAAGGCCAAGAAAATGGGCGTGGTGATCAACTGCGTGGCCTTGATGCACCCCAAAGCCAAGGAAGACCTTCAAACCATTGCCGACATGACCGGGGGGCAGCTTACCATGGTCAATGAAAAGGGCAAGCGAGTCCAAATTAAGTAAAGGGCTCTCCCTTAAGCGGTCCTCGTAGAGGGGCACCACCAGTAGAAGGATCGTCGGTGACTACGCTTTCAAAGCCCTCGCCTTTCGCTCCTTTTCCAGCCAGATCATCAGGAGTGTCACATCGGCCGGGGTAATCCCTGAAATACGGGCAGCCTGTCCCAGCGTCCGAGGCCGAATGCTCGAGAGCCGCTGCCGGGCCTCGGCTTTCAAACCAGTCAGCTTGTCGTAATCAATGCTGGGAGGTATTTCGGCCGACTCTTGTTTCTTAAATCGCTCGACCTCTTGATGCTGCCGAGCAATGTGTCCTTCATACTTAAAATCGGCCTCGAGGATAGGCCAATGTTCCACGTGGAACCTTTCTTGGATCTCCGAAGGCAGATTTGCCCAAGTATTTCCCCCGCGGCGGAACCAGTGATCCAATTTGATCCCCTGATAATTGATTTTTCGAATGATCTCCCGGGCTTTCCGCAACTGCGCCATCTTGGAAAGATAAACTTTTTCGCGACCCTCGGAGTAGAGGCCAAGGGAGCACGCCAGCGATCCCAGTCGCTCGTCAGCGTTGTCCTGACGAAGCAAGAGACGATATTCGGCCCGACTCGTAAACATCCGATAGGGTTCGGTGCATCCTTTGGTGACCAAGTCGTCAATCATCACCCCGAGGTATGCTTCTTCACGTCCGAGGATGAGCGGTGCCTTGCCTTTAACCTTAAGAGCGGCATTGATCCCCGCTAGAAGCCCCTGCCCTGCCGCCTCCTCGTATCCCGAAGTCCCATTGATCTGCCCAGCGAAAAACAACCCAGACACTTTCTTCGTTTCCAGCGTCGTCTGAAGTTGGGTCGGCGGACAATAATCGTATTCCACTGCGTATCCGGGCCTGATAATTTCGCATTTTTCCAAACCTGGAATGGTTCGGAGAAAATCCAGTTGAACTTCGTAAGGGAGCGAGGTGGATACTCCGTTGACGTAGTATTCGAGGGTATGGCGTCCTTCTGGCTCTAAGAAGACTTGGTGTCGGTCCTTTTCGGCAAAACGAACCACCTTGTCTTCGATCGATGGACAATAACGGGGCCCAACCCCTTCGATTTTTCCCGAATACATCGGTGATTGGTGGAGATTATTTCGAATCACGTCGTGGGTTTGAGGATTCGTCCAAGTGATCCAGCAAGGCACTTGTTCCACGTGGAACGTCGGATCGCCCCAATCATTCAAAGTGAAGACATCATCATGATCTTTGTGACATAGTTCAGGGTGGTAGCTGAATAAAGACGGCGGTTGATCCCCTTCCTGTTTTTCACATTTTGAAAAATCAAGACTTCGGCCGTTGAGTCGACAAGGAGTGCCTGTCTTGAAACGATCAATTTCAAATCCAAGATTCCGGAGAGAATTGGAGACGGTCGAGGTTCCTTCTCCCATCCGGCCACCCTTCTCATTTCTAAGGCCAACGTGCATGAGCCCTCGCATGAAGGTTCCGGCGGAAAGAATAACGGTAAGAGCCCTGATTTCCATCTGGAGGCTAGTTTGAATACCAACGACCTGATCGTTCTTCACCAAGATGGAAGCAACATTACCTTGGTGAAGATCAATTCCGGGAGTACCTTCCACGATCCGCTTCATGCGAAATTGGTAGGCTTTCTTATCGCACTGGGCTCGAGGAGCGCGCACCGATGGGCCTTTGGCCGCATTCAACATACGCCACTGGATGGCGGTGGCATCGGTATTCTCCGCCATCAGTCCCCCAAGGGCATCAATTTCCCTCACCATGTGGCCTTTGCCGAGTCCCCCGATTGCCGGGTTGCAACTCATTTGTCCGATGGTGTCAAGATTCTGAGTGAGCAGGGCCACGGAAGCACCAAGGCGGGCAGCGGCATGGGCAGCTTCGACTCCGGCATGGCCGGCCCCGATCACTAGGACATCATATTCTTTCGGATAGCGAAACATGGGCAGGGCTGGAAGCTAGCAGGGATTCACCCAAAGACAAGGCGACCGACAAAACGAGCGTGCCACAAAAAACAACAGCGGCTCCCCCCGAAAGGCGAACCGCTGTTGAGCACACACGCAACAACAATCTTGTTACATGGGAAGAAACGATCTTCCCGATAAAATCTGTCTAAAAACTACGAAAAAGGAGAATTTTTTATCGGGAACCATTTTTTCGGCCTCCGGTCATCGCTTCTCCGCCCAGTTCGTCGAGATTAGACAACGCCAAGGCTAAAAAATTCATCATAAATCGAAGCAAGTTTTATAACGAGCAAGACTAGGCTTTCTTTGGATACACCCCAGGACCGCGGATCATCGCGATTTCGCTGACGACGATCCCTTTTTCCCATGACCTCTTCTTCCGAAGGGGGTTTTTTTCAACGACAAAGCCAGACAGTTTCGCTACTTACTCAGGCCCCTCCATCATCCATGACTCATCGCGTTTTTCTTTTTCTTCTCATGACCACCTGCCCGCTCTGGGCGGCCTCACTCAGGGTCAACGAAATCTTTGTTCGTCTGCAAGGAACCATCCAAGACGGAGAGGGATACGATGACTTGGTGGCAGATCTCAAGAACCTTGAAAATACCGAGCTCTCCGCCCTTCTCAAGGAACTCGATCTCACTTGGAAACCACTGCGCACGCGATACACCCGAGCTCACCAAGAATTTGTGGACAGTACTTTGAAGGGCGAAGGTAGACAGCAGGCCAAAGCGGACATCCGACGTTGTCGCAGCGAATTCATGGAAGTTTACCAACTCGGCGAAGGACCAATGAAGCCACTTCTCAAGTCCAAAAGCATGCCTGCCCTCGTTGAGCTCCGCAAATTAATCATGCCTACGCCAGCTGAAGTTCTTGGTTCCGCACCCCTCGCCCTTGAAAAGCAGCGCGAAGTCGTTTTTGTCCTTGCTCGCTTTCGAGATGCTATCGTTGAAACTGCAGTTCTTCCCGATGAAGAAAAGGCAGAGGCTTCGCTGCTGCAGCACGAAAAGCAAGTCATCGCGTCGATGAGTGGTCTGCCCCGAGACGGTCTCCGGATCATCGAGGAAAACGAAAAAATTGCCACCAAGGCTGAGATTCCCGATGACGAACGCGCGGGAATTCGTGAATTAAATGAATGGCGTCTTCTCCTCGGGCTCAATGCTCTCGTGATCGATCCCAAGCTTTGCCTAGCCAGTCGCGGGCATTCCGAAGACATGCACACCCATCGCTTCTTTGCTCACGAATCTCCCTTGGCCGGCAAACGCACCCCCTGGGATCGTGCCGCTAATGCCGGAACCAAGGCCAGCGGCGAAAACATTTACATGGGATCGACCGAACCATCCTCAGCAAACAAAGGGTGGTTTTACTCACCCGGCCACCACAAGAACATGTTCAAGCCAAGCCACACCCGGATCGGTCTGGGACGACACCAAACACATTGGACCCAAATGTTTGGCTGATTTCTCTGCTATCGCTCCAATTCCGGTGCTTTGCCCCTTTGCACCAGTCCTCGCGCACAGACATCCGGACCCACTTGATGGATGCTGAGATCCCGCAATGCTGTCCTTGAAGCAAGGGTGGTCGCCCCATTTCCGCCCAATCCCACTGCCGGGCCTCCGGTCACCAACGGAGCAAGATAGATTACCCATTCATCGATCAAACTCTCATCCTGGAAGGATCCCAACAGCCCCCCACCCGCCTCCACCAGAACCGTGCAGATTCCGTATTCATCACTCAAAGTACGAAGTATATCGTATAAAGACTGGTCACGGAAAAGGAGACTCCGCCCGGCGTCTTGGTCTGAGAAGATGCGATAGCGCGACCAATCGTGCTCACTTCGGGTCACTACCACCCGTCGTGGTTGTCTTGACCGTTCACCTGCTTCGGAATGTCGGACAGTCAGGGCCGGATCATCGGCCCGCACGGTGGCCCCTGAAGTGATGATGGCGTCCGCTTCACAACGGAGGCACTGGACTTCTTCCCGCGCGCCTATCCCGGTAAGCCATTGACCTTCACCTGGAGGACGAGTTATCCGACCGTCGAGAGAGATCGCGGTCTTTGCTATGACCCACGGTCTGCCCGACGTCTTGGTCATTTCAAAACCACGGATCAAGTGACGGCATTCCTTTTCGAGCACGCCAGAAGAAACAGCGATACCGGCAGCCAAAAACAGTTCATCGGCCTTTCCGGCATGGTCGGGATTGGGATCACGAATTCCATAAACCACCCTCGCCAGCCCGGCCTCAATCAAGACATCGCAACAAGCGCCTGTTCGCCCAGGGGTGCTGCAAGGCTCCAGAGTCACAAAAATCGTCGCTCCCCGCGCCTCACCGGGTTGCAGCGCAGCCAGAGCCTCACGTTCCGCATGAGCTTGACCACATCGCCGATGCCAGCCACGGGAGAGTTCACGGCCGTCACGAACAATCACTGCTCCTACCGCTGGATTGGGAGAGGTCAACCCAAGGCCCTTCTTCGCTTCCGCAAGGGCTATCCCCATCCAGCTCTCGTCCTCCGTATTTGTCATGATGAATCCGCCGTCATTAGGGCCAACAAGATGGTGAATAACTTCAGAAAAGCCGGGATCAACTCAGAAAGAAGCATTTCCTTTCGAATCTGAGACGAGCATTCACCCTCAGTTCGCACAGCTTGTTCTCCTCGTGGAACCCCTTACTTTTAGGGGTGGAACGGCATTCAGAGGAAGTTATTCCCATTAAGAAGAAGAAGACGAAATAAAAAAATGACCGTTCACAATTCGAAAGGTGGGGATATCCATACCCCTTTAATCCCTCGTCGCACAATTACTTCAGTCGACAGAAACTCTGAAAAAGGAGCGAGAAGGAATCCCGCCAGCCAGTTGATTGAGATTGAATTGAAAGGTGGTTATTCCTTCCGAACCAGCCACCACTCCGGTATCAAGAGTTTCGGACCACTTGATCAGGTCCTCAGAGAAAAAAATCGTGAAGGATGCCCCGGGTGTAGATTCCCAGACCAAAGTAACCTTGCCGGAGGTGGGGTCAAAATCGACGGAGGTGATATCGAGTGAGCTTTTGCTTCCAGTGGTTCCATTGATCGAAAGATTGTCGATCCCGGTGTGGTTACCGGTTTCGTTTTGATCTAGAAAATCTCCCCCTCGAAGAACCAGCGAGTAGGTGCCGTCTTGGAGCAGAGTCACGGCCCGGTCGAGATCGATCGACACCGGGGCAATGACGGGGTTGAGATTGAACCCCGATGCAGCTTCCGAAATGCTTCCGGACGCGACGATTGTGCCGGACGAATCAAGGAGGGTTACCTCAAAGTCGGAGCGACGGCTGACATTGATGACTTGGGCTCCGCTGATTGCGACATAATCAAAAGTGACGTTTTCCACAATCACGGTGCGGCCAGGGATGGCGTTCAGGTTCACGGTGGTGACCCAAGAAGTGTTCCCATTGCCGGTATTTATTCCGGGAACGAAGCGATCCTGCACGTCCGGAGTGGCATCGAACAGGTTGATGGGTCCGGCTCCGAATTGTTTGGCATTCATGGTCCCGGGATCGGCCACGCCATTGGTGACCCAGGTAAGATTTTCTGCGGTGTTGGCGTTGACTGTTCTTCCGTCGAAGGTGGTGGAAGCGATTACTTCCCCGGGCGAAGTTGGAGAGAGCACTAGCAGGGAAAGACCGACGGTGATGATGGACTGTTTCATGGGAGCTTTTGGAAGGTTAGGATGGTAAAATGAGTAAAAAAAGAAGGCCGTCGGTTTTTTCTACCGCGGCCCATCCCGATCGTGAGATCTCGGCCCTCTAGTGGCCGGTTATCATTCCTTCAATTCCTCCGGCGGGCGGTGAGAAAGCCTAGGAGGCCGAGGGTGGAAAGGAGAAAGGCCGACGGCTCTGGAATGGCGCTCACGTTTCCGTTGATTGAGAGATTATCGAGGCCGGTGTGGTTGCCAGTTTCGTTGTCCTCGATGAAATCTCCTCCTCGGATGATCATGGTGTAGATCCCGGGCGAATCGAGGACGACATCGGCAAAATCGAGAGTGACCAAAGGTCGGCCAGCGGTGGTGCCAGCCAAGGTGTCTGCCACCGTGATGCTGGCCACCACATTATTGGTAGGATCGAGAACAGTCACGCTGTAGTCATTCCGGCGATTCACATTTTCGGCCTGACCACCGTTGACCGAGACGGAATTAAAAGTGACATCGGTCAGGGTGACATTGAAGCCCGCTTCCACTGTCAGGCCGAGGTCTGTGGTCCAAGAGGTGTTTCCATTACCAGTGTTGATGCCGGGAATGAAAATATCCTGCACGAAAGGGTTGGCATCAAATAGGTTGATGGCCCCACCTTCGAACTGAAAAGCTGACAAGCTTCCCGGGTCTTCGAGACCATTGAGAGTCCAGTTGAGGCCGGACTTGCTATTCCCTGAGGCCGTGCTGGCGTCAAAGTCGGTAAAAGCCAGGATCGCTCCAGACCCCGGGCCAGCTGTCATCAATGAAAGACTGGCTAGAATCATGGGAGAACGAATGCTTCTTAACGACATCTCTACAGTCATAGACGAGGTCCCAACCTCGACAAGCAGAAAACTCGATAGAAGAGCAGCTTTAAACTGCGGCAGACATGGGTATCGCCGGCGTGGCAGACTCCCTTCCCATTTCCCTTGCTAAGCAAAGCGGAAGTCGGGTCACTCTCCCATTGCTGACCGGAAGCTGTCTGCGGTTTGTCCAACACTCTTGATTTCGGCATCGATTGTCACCATTTGGCTCTTGAGACCGTTCTGATCAAGTTTGGCCCGAAGGTCGGCTAATTTCCCGAGGTAGCTCCGGCGCAAGGATTCCAATCTTTCATCGAGCTGCCCTTTTCGGCGGTTTTGGCGATCAATCGCCTTTTGGAGGTATTCTTTGAGATCGTCGGGCAGGTTATCGACCGGCACGTTTCCAGAGAGATCGCCATCAGCGGGAAGGTTTTCATCGAGTTTGTCGATCATTCCTTGGTATTGTTCCTTTTGGGAGTTGTTCAGAACGCGGAACCAGACCTTGGTGTCGAAGAGGAATGACCCACGGTTTCCGACGAGAAATTTCCGATATTCATCGACCTCCTTCTTCACCCATCGACGAGCCACCTTCCGTGTTTTGAGGAGGTCTGAGGTCACCGTGGGTTGTTTGCTGCCTTCTGCTCCTAGTTTGTGGCGGGAGTCCGGGCTCCATTCGATGACGAAGCAGTTGACGTCTTCGGACCGTGGGTCTGCGTCGTCCCATCCCATCCCAGAAGCATTTTTGAGGAATCGTAATGCGGTGTCGCTTCCTTCGCCATCGGGCGAACCGGGAGCCCATTGGGCCTTCACCCAGGGTTCACCAGTTGTCCAGATCCAGAGATCTTCTTCGCGGGTCGCGCCGAGCCAAGCTGATTGTCCGGAGAGAAGGGAGTCTGCGAGGAAGTTTGTGAGAAAATCACCTTCGGACGATTCCGAGATGACGGCGAGGTGGCCCTCAGCGCTGGCTGCGATTAGGTCGGCCTCTTGCCAGCGGACAGGGTGAGGGACGAGGAGAAAGTGGCGGCTTTCGTGGCTAACGGTTGAGGGTGGCCAAGCCGGGCTGGGAGCGTCCAAGGTCGGGACCAAGCGTTCCAGTTGGGAAGCCAGTGATCCTGGGTTTTGGCCATCGCGGGTCCACTGGATCACGAAGGGATTCTTTTCACTAATCGGGCGGGCCCGGATCACGCCGGTGCGGCCCAATGAGGCGCAGCTCCCAAGAGTTGTTCCGGGGTCGGGAAAGCGCCATTCCTCGCCATTGACCCAAGCCCAGCCGTTGCGTCCGGTGGCTCCGCCACCGATCCAGACCCGATCCAGTTCATCGCCCATCCGTCGCGTCAGGACATCGATGTCGGCGCGGGTTGCCGGAGTGGCGAGGTGTCCACCGTGTTGCTCTGCGAAGTGACAGGCCTCACCCCAAGTCATCGGAGTCTCCACAAAATAGAGGAAGTGGGTTGAGCGATCGATAGTTTCATCGGGAAAGCGATCCCGTCGCCCATTGAAGAGAGCGTTGCGAAACTCGGCGAGTTTTTCAATGGGGCTCTTCGCTCTTTCTTGGGCCATTAGTTCTTCCTGGCGTTTTTGCATTTCGGACTCGCGGGCCAGGCGTTCTTGTTCTTGTCGTTGAAGCTCGGCTGCTTCCCGTCGCGATTTCTCGGCAATGAGTTCGCGTTCCCGTTGTTCCTGCTTGCGATTGATTTCCTGCTCTTCGCGCTCGGATCGTTGTCTGGCCTGTTTGTCCTTGTAGATGCCCCAAGTGAAAATGATGACAGGGATGAGGATCGCGATGATGAGGAGGTTGCGGATGATGGGCCAGTTGCTTACGCTTTCCATGGAAATCACGGGCACGGCCGGGGTGGCGGGAACGGGATTTTCCGGAGCCGGTTTGAGCGTTGGTTCGGGAGAGCTTTCTCGTTTCTTCAGTGGCACCAAGCGTGGTTTTCCTTCCTCCCCTTGCTCGTCCGGTCTGATGGCGACGCGACGCTTCAGGACAACAGATTTTTGGGACGGTCCGTCGTTGGCGGTGCGCACCACCCGTTGCCGGTTCTGTCCCAAGGTGGGCAGAAGGGCCTGCAGATCATTGGCCATGTCGTCTGCGTCTTGGTAACGCAGAGCGGGGTTGCGGCGGGTTGCCTTCTTGAAGATGGGGTCGAGTCGCCTGTCGCAACAGGTAACTGAGGAAGGAGGACTGGCGGGTTCCTCGGGCATCTTGCCGGTCAGCAATTCGTAGAGAATGACCCCGACCGCATAGATGTCGGACGGGACTCCGATGGCCTTTGGGTTGGAGAGGATTTCCGGGGCGGCGTATCCTGGGGTACCGTAAACGAGACCGTCGTCCTCTTCGCCATCGGCTGCTGCCGCGAGCCCGAAGTCGCCGATTTTCGGTCGCGCCTTGGGGTCGAGAAGGATATTGGCGGGTTTGATGTCGCGATGGATGATCCCGGCTTGGTGAGCGTGGGCCAGACCGCGGCAGATTCCGATGATCAGTTCGACGGCAGTGGATTGATCGATGGCCTTGCCGTAGCTCGAGTAGTAGAGGGACTTGCCGGCGACCAGTTCCATCACGATATAGGGCATGCCATTGGCTTCTCCGAAATCGTAGATTCCAATGAGGTTGGCGTGATTGAGGCGCGCCATCGAGCGAGCCTCAGCTTGAAAACGCTCGCGGAAGGAGTGATCGGCCCCAAACTCAGCAGGGAGCAACTTGATGGCCACAAAGCGGTCGAGTGACAACTGGGTGGCCTTGTAAACAGCTCCCATTCCCCCGGTGGCGATTAGTGAAGTGACCTCATAGCCCCCAAGGAGCTTACTCAGTTCGGTGGGTTCCGGTGGATCAAACGGAATGGGCTCGCTCATGAAATCGGTAGGTGGTGGAGCGCAAAAACGCTTCGACAATCGTGGGCAAGCGAAGCCCTCGCGGCAATCCTTGATTTTGACAGGAGAGAGGAACAGGATGGGCCTGCGGGCAGCAATGACGAACGAAGCAGTGATTTACGCCACCTTGGGCAATGAGGGATTCACCCGTCTGACGGCGGCGTTTTATCGTCGCATGCGCCATGATGATCTGGTCGGGCCGATGTATCCTGAGGATGATTGGGAGGGATCGGAAGAACGGTTACGCGATTTTTTGTTGTTTCGCTTTGGGGCTGATCAGCGGTATCTGGTGAAACGAGGTCATCCCCGCTTGCGAGCCCGGCATTTGCCTTTTCGCATCGGGCTAGCCGAGCGGGACCGATGGCTCGCTCTGATGAGAGAGGCCGTGGATGAAGTGATTACGGACGAGGAGGTCCGGGAAGCTTTGATGGCATTCTTTGCTCAGGTGGCAGATTTCATGAGAAATCGATCGGAAGATGACGGGGAGGGTTGCCATGATGCTTGATCCCTCGGTGCGACAACGCTTCCCAGTCGGGATTCTCCTCGCCGTGGTGGCAGTGATCACGGTCATCGACTGGAACCACGACCTGGGGTCTTGGATGATGCGTCCATCCGAGGTTGTGAAGGCTTGGGAGTCCTTGCTGGGAGGGGATTTTTCGTCTGAGACTCTCAAGATTTTGGCGACGACCTCGACCTCAGAATTTCTCCATGCTGACATGGGGCATTTGACTGGAAATGCTCTCTTTCTCTGGATTTTCGGGGTAGTGGTGTGTGAGCTGTGCGGTTGGCGTTGGCTGGTCGCGGCCTTTCTCATCACCGGAGTGGGTGGCTCGATTGGGCAAATTCTCGTTAATGTCGACAGTGACATTCCGACCCTCGGGGCCAGCGGCGGTTTGATGGGGCTGGAGGGTTTTTACTTCGGGCTGGCTTTCCAGAAGCCACGGCCGGAAGTCGAAGTTTGGCCGCTCGCGCGGCCGGTGAATTCCACCGAGCTGGCGGCGGCCGGTGTGGTCGGGGTTTTCTTCGACCTTTTCGGGATTCTTGGTCCGGCGCAAGGGATTGCCTTTGGCGCGCATTTGGGAGGATTTGTCACCGGGATCTTGTTGAGTGTGCCAGCCGACCGCTTCCTGCGGCCGGTGGGGCGATGACATTTTCGGCAAAGATGAGGGAATTTGGGGAAGTGGTATGTGTTCTGCTCATGGGCTGCCCAAATGACTGATCTTCCAGATTTGCGGCAGGTGCGTTCCCTCATCGCAGTGGCTGATACCGAGAGCTTTACCAAGGCGGCCGAGCGCCTGGGCGTGACCCAATCGGCGGTGAGTCACTCGATCCGCGCCCTCGAAACCCAGTTGGACAGTAAGCTGGTGGAGCGGGCTGGGAAGCGGGTGGCCCTCTCCCAGAATGGCACCATCCTACTCCGTCGGTTTCGGGCAGCAGTAGCGGAGTTGGAAAAGGCCCAAGATGACCTCGCCCTGCTCAAACGCTGGGGACAAGGGCGGTTACGGGTGGGCGCAACTCACACCCTCTGCACCTACCTTCTTCCCTCGGTGATGCAGGAGTTTCGCAAGCTTTATCCTCGCTGCGAGATCCACATCGAATCGGGAGACACCTCGGAACTCATTGAGTTGTTGGATCGCAGCGAGATTGATCTCGTTTTGGGGATGGGAGGCCGGGAACCGGCGTGGACGCGTTTTGAGACCATCTTCGAAGATGAGCTTGTCTTCGTGGTCTCCCCGGACCATCCGTGGGCCAAGCAGGGCAGCATCGAGATGGACCAGGTGGAAAAGGAATCATTTCTTGTCTATGCCCGAGCCAGTGAGACTTACCGTTTCCTGAAGTCGACCTTTGAAGAAGCCGGGGTTCGCTTGCGTCCCAGCCTGAGCCTCGGTGATATGGGCGCGATCAAGGAAATGGCCAAAGTGGGCGTCGGGGTGGGAATTGTGGCCCCCTGGGTAGCGCGCAGCGAAATTGAGGCAGGGACTTTGGTGGCCATTCCCTTGGGAATCGGACGTCGCAGCCGGTCATGGGGATTGGTCTGCCACGAGAGCCGCCATCTCCGTTTGGTCGAGGAGGATTTTCTTCGTCTATGTCACAAAATAGCCAAGACCTTGATCGCGAAAGATCAGGTGAAGGCCGGACAAGGGCGCAGTAAGACAGGCAAAAAAAAGAAAGCCTGAGACGAAGACGTCCCGGCGGTTGTCGCATCACGTGGCCTTGGCCGAGGGGTGACTCTGGGCTCCAGCGGGGCCCTTCTCGATCGATTCTCCACTCGGCATCGAGTCGCACCCCGTAATCATCATGAGATGACACGCCGAATCCCATCAGCAAAAATGGGAAGCCCAAGTCTTTCAAGGGTAGAGCTTACCACATTTCGGGCCTCGGGGCGATCTGACTGCGAAGATGACCAGTGACTCTCGGTGTCCGGGATTCACGGGGTTTCGTTGCTTCTTCGTATTTTCTCCGCTGCAATCTTCCTTTGGTAGCGGCTTTGAACGATATCCGTGAGCAGGAGCACCCCGATGACGAAATAGAAGGTCGTCTTGGTCATTGGTTGAATGGCGTTCCCAAAGAAAGACAGATGGGCGAGATGGGCTCCTTCGGTGAGCAGCATGATTCCCACGATGAAGAGGACAAAAAGGCCGAGGACTTCATACATCCGGTTTTTTTGCAGGAAGGCAGTCACCCTGTCGGCCAGCAGAATCATGAGCAATCCCCCGATGAGGATTGCAGTGATCATCACACCCAGCTGATAGCCAAGGTGCGCCCCCGTTTCTGGGTCCTTGATGCTGGCCAAGGCCATCGCACTGAGAATGGAGTCGAAGGAGAAGATGACATTCATGAGGACAATCATCCCGATCACCCTGCCAGGTGGCGACGGCTTGCGGTTGGTCACTTTCCCTTCCTCTTCCAACGACATCATGTGGATAATTTCCTTGGTGGCGGTGTAGAGAATGAAGGCTCCGCCAAAGAGAACGATAACGCTATGGAAGTGAAAATTTCCTTCGATCCACCCACCGGTGGTGGAAAAGAACGGATCGCCCAGCACTTCCACAAGATTGATCAGGACGAAGAGAAGAATGATGCGCAAGCCCACCGCGATGCCGATGCCCAGCTTGCGCACGCGGCTTTGTTCGGCCTCGGGAGCCCGCTGTGACTCGAGGGAAATGTAGAGGAGGTTGTCGAATCCCAGAACTGCTTGCAGAAGGACGAGCAGTGCGAGGGTGACCACGCTGTTGATCAATTCAGGCATGGGTTCGAACAAAGGACCGTCGACCAAAGGAATCAAAGACAAAAGAGTCACGAATCGTGATTTCCAGTCACTCCCGGACTTGGCAGTTCGTCGGGAAAGGTCTATGGGTGGATCATGAAAAGGTTGCTCCCTGCCCTAATGACGGTTGGTTTCGCCACGGCCTCGACTTGGTCCGCCTATCTCGGGCCAAATGGAAATGGTACCGCCGAAGGCGAAATTTCCGAGAAAATCCAGAAGGAAGGACCCAAAACCCTTTGGAAAGCCAAGATCGGCACGGGTTGCTCCAGTTTCACTACCGCTCAAGGGCGGGCCTTTACCGTCGGCAACATCGACGATCGCGATACTCTTTGGTGTTTCGATGCCCAGACCGGCAAGGTCCTCTGGAAGAAAACCTACGATGAAAAGCTCGCTCCAAAATTCTACGACGGAGGCCCGGGAGCCACCCCGATCGTCGATGGGGATCTAGTCTATAATCTTTCCAAATCGGGTCGCTTTTCCTGTCATGATCTCAAGACCGGGGACGAGAAATGGGTGATCGACTTCCAAAAGGATTTCGACGGTAACATGCCCACTTGGGGATACTCCTCATCGCCGGTGGTCTATGGGGAGGTCCTTCTTTGCTTGCCCTGCGCCAAGGAGGGCTCGCTCGTGGCCCTCGACAAAAAGACCGGGAAAGAAGTCTGGCGCTCCACGCATACCGCACGGCCTGGTTATTCCGCTCCCGTTCTCTACCAACACGAAGGCAAGGATGCTGCAGCGGTCTTTCATGGGCGAACTCTCGTCGGATACGACCTCAGCAAGAAGGGCAAGGTGCTCTACGAATACGATTGGCGGACTCCTTATGATGTCAATGCCTCAAACCCACAGGTCCTTGGCAACCTCATCCACATCTCCTCGGGATATGGGATGGGATACGCTGTTCTTGACATTGGCAAAGCGAAGCCCGAGCTCGTGCACCGCGACCGCGACCGCCCCATGATCTTCCAGAATTGTTTCGTGGAAGATGGCGATCTCATCGGGTGCTTCGGCGACAAGCGAAAGCAGGCCGAACTTTACCGCATGGACTTCAAGACCGGCAAAATTCGCTGGACCCATGAGGTTCCCGGTAGCCGGGGATCGACCGCCAAGATCGGCGACACCATCGTGGCTCTCACGGAAACCGGGATGGTGGTTTTCGGGAAAGCCGGTCTGGATCAATTCACCGAAACCGGGAGACACCAAGTCCTCAAAGAACTTTGCTGGGCCCCTCTCGCCATTGGTGAAGGCAAACTCTTCGCCCGCACCAACCAAGGCGAAATGGTTTGCCTCGACCTCAAGAACTGAGGATCGACCCCGAGGGTCTGTCAACCAGAACACCTGCGATTTTGGGAAAAGACCTCGCTTGCTTGCTCATCGGAAACATAGAATGGCGCAATGAAATGGCGGGGTGAAAGGCGAAGACGATTAATGGCTGCTCTGGTCCTGACGGTTGGAGCGGCCCATGGCGAGCCCCTGATTGTCGCGCATCGGGGTGCCTCCCGGGATGCCCCCGAAAATACCCTGCCCGCTTTCCGGCTGGCTTGGGAGCAAAAGGCCGACGCCATCGAGGGGGATTTTCATCTTACCCGCGATGGACACATCGTTTGCCTTCATGATCGGGACACCGCAAAGGTAGCGGAGGAAAAGCTCGTGGCGCGCGAATCCAGCTTGGCCGAGCTTCGTAAGCTCGACGTGGGTCGAAGTCATGCCCCGGAGTTTGTTGGCACCCGCATTCCCACCATCGCCGAGGTCTTCGCGACGGTCCCCGAAGGCGGAAAAATCTTCGTGGAAGTCAAATGCGGACCCGAGATGATTCCAGCCTTGCTGCGAGAAGTCAAAGAGTCGGGCCTCCGAACCCATCAGGTCGTTGTGATTTCCTTTGATGCTGCCGTCATCAAAACCCTGGAAAAGAAGGCTCCCCGGTTTGAAACCGCCTGGCTCTCGAGTTTCCGGAAGACCAAAGACGGCGCAATTTCCCCGTCCTCGGAAAAGGTTCTCGAGACCCTGCGCGCGATTGGGGCTGACGGGTTCAGCTCGTCCCAAGATCGAATCGATCAGGCTTTCATCAGGGAAATCCAGAATGCCGGATTCCACTACCACGTTTGGACGGTCGATCACGGCGAGACTGCGAAACGCTTCCGACAATGGGGGGCTCGCTCCATCACCACCAACCTCCCCGGGCCCATTCGACAGAAGCTTTCGGAATGATTTCGCCCTTTCGATCTTCGATCCTCCTTGATCAGGACGAATAGCCCAGTTTTGGCCGGGTGGCAGTTTGCCCCGGCTTTCTCTCCCAAAGCGCGGACAGGCGTCACTCAGGACGTGGGGCCTGATGCCAGGCTCCGCCCAGGATGCTGCGGGCGTCGTATCCGTGATTGGCGAGGATGCGGGCCGCGAAGTAACTGGTTTTTCCCATCTGGCAAACGGTGAAGACCGGACGTGATTGGTCGACTTCCGCAAGGCGATCCCGGAGGGTCGGCAGCGGGATGTTGGTAGCCCCAGGCACGGGAAGTTTTTCCACCACCGCCGGGGGACGAACGTCGACAATTTGTTCGCCTTCGGCGTCCTCCAATGCTTGCACCGGAATCAAGAGGCCATTCCGCATGTTGGTGGCCGCAAAGCCCGCGACATTGATGACATCCTTGGCCGAGCCAAAGGGCGGAGCATAGGCCAGCTCGAGGTGCACGAGATCATCGATCGTCATCCTCCCGCGGATCGCGGTGGCAAGGACATCGAGGCGCTTGTCGACCCCGTCGACCCCCACCGCTTCCGCGCCGAGGAGGCACCCGTCATCAGGTGACCAGAGGATTTTCAGGGTGATGGTCTCGGCCCCGGGAAAGTAGGAGGCATGCGAGGGACCATTGACAGTCACCGTTTCGTAGGGTGTTTCAGTGGCGGCGAGACGCTTTTCACTCGCCCCGGTGAGGCCTGCAGCGACTTCAAAAACCCTCACGATGGCGGTGCCGATGGAGCCGGGGTAAGGCTGGGCTTTCTCTCCCCAAAAAATGTGATCAGCAGCGGTCCGGCCCTGACGGTTGGCTGGGCCCCCGAGAGGAATGGCAGTATGACCGCCGACCAGCGGATCGGGTGACTCACACACGTCGCCCACCGCATAAATATCGCCCACATTCGTCCGTTGGTAGGAATCAACAGTGATGTGTCCGCGGGGCCCAATCGCCAAGCCCGCCGCTCTTGCCAGCTGGCTGTCGGGACGCACGCCGATCGCGAGGATGACTAGATCAGCCGGAACCTCGCGGCCACTGGTAAGCCGGGCCGTCACGGCGGTTTCGTCGCCCCGGAATCCCTCGATGCCGTCGCCGAGAATCAAATCGACGCCCCTGGCGCGCAGCTCCCGTTCCAAAGGGCGTGTCATTTCGGGATCGAGCTGCGGCAGAACCTGTCCTTGCAATTCGATCAAGGAGACCTCCTTGCCGATCTCGATCAATTGTTCGGCCATTTCCAGTCCGATGAAGCCAGCACCCACGATCGTCACCCGTGAGGCCGAAGCGGCAGCAGCGATGATTCGGTCCATGTCCTGCAGATTGCGCAGGGTGAGGATCTTTTCGTGACCGATTCCGGCAAGGGGCGGACGCACCGGGCTGGCCCCCGGAGAGAGGATGAGTTTGTCGTAGGCCATCACTGACTCGGTGCCATCTCTCAACGAGTGCAGCGTGACGGCGCGCTGGACGGGATCGATGGAGGTGGCCTCGGTAAGAGTCAGGACCTCAAGGTTGAGCAAGGTCCGAAGCGATTCCGGAGTTTGCAACGCCAGTTCCGAGCGTTCGGCGATTTCCCCACCGATGTGGTAAGGCAGACCGCAGTTCGCGAAAGAAACATCGGGACCCCGCTCGATGAGCGTGATGCGGGCGGATTCGCTGTGGCGTCGGGCCCGAGCGGCTGCAGACGCGCCGCCGGCCACGCCTCCGATGATTACGATGTGAGGAGAATTCATGGATGTGCTGCTTTGGGAATGAAGAGTCGTTGAAATGCTTCGACAGAGACGATTGAGAGAGTCGGTCTTAAGGCGGTAAACACATGCCTTCCGCCAATGCGGCCCTTGAGAACAACCTCCCGTTTATTTGAGAGATGAGAAAATGGGCGACAAGGTAAAATTTGGTCAAATCAGGGCTGACAGAGCTGGTCCTCTTCCAACTTTTGAAATTTTTTCAAAGGAATCCTTGCTCTTTCCTCAAAAATGTGTTCTCTTGAACACACTATGAGTACAACCACGACAAATCAGGAGGTTAAGACTTACCCGAACGGCTATACCATCTACAAGCCGACCCAACGCGGCAGCGGCGGAGCAGTCGGTCTCAACCTTAATGCGAGGAAGAATGCCATCTTTGTCGAAGCTGCCAGCCAAAGCGGTGAACGACAATTTGATTGGGACGCCAAAATTATCATGAAGTGGGGCCTTGCTGACATCGGAACGGTCCTCTCGGTCCTGCAAGGTCGAACGACGCAGGCCAAGCTGTTTCATAAGACCGAATTGGCCAACAGCTCGTGCGAACTCCTCGCAAATGAAGAGGGGGAACGCGCGCCGTACACCTGCAAGATCTCCCGGCAGGAGGAGGCGGACAAGTCCTTGCGGCGGGTGACTATCCCGATCACGCACGCCGAAGCGGCATTGTTGGAAACAGCTCTGCGAACCGCGACCGAGCGCATCATGGGCTGGTGACCCCGCCCGCTTGGTAGGACACTGAGTGAGACCCCTTCACACACCGAATCTCTCCGAGGAAAATTGCTCAGCCTGTGAGCTGATCAAAGAAGCTTTTTTCCATCTGTTGCAAGTGATCCCCGTGGTCATTTCGTGTTCGGAATTTTCGATGATTGCCTTCAGAGATGGCCTGATTACCTTTGGGGGCTTATGAAAATTTCACGTCGTCAATTGTTTCAAGGAGGCTTATCTGGCGGGGCGGCCGGAGTGTTGGCGGGGCCAAGCTTGGCCACCGCGAAAGAAGGTGGGACCCCGAGAGGCGGCGCGAAAAAGCCCAGAGGGATTGTCTTTTGCGTGTCTGATGGCATGAGCCAGGGGGTGTTGTCGATGACCGAAGCTTTTTCTCGGCAGCTCCGGGGTAAGGGAACCCGCTGGTGGGACTTGATGTCGGGGCAAGAAGCGGTCATGGGCTTGATGGATACCGCTTCGGCCAGTTCCATGGTCACCGATTCCGCTGCCGCCTCAAGTGCCTGGGGTGGCGGCAAACGGGTTCCCAACGGAAGGATCAACGTGGATGCCGACGGAAATCATCGGGAATCGATCGGAGAGACCCTGCAAAAAAAGGGGGTCAGAATAGGGTTGGTTTCGACTGCCACCATTACCCACGCCACGCCGGCTGGCTTTGCCGCCACCGTGCCGAGCCGCGGTCAGGAACACCAGATCGCCGAGCAATATCTCAATCGCGTCGACGTGCTTCTGGGAGGCGGTTCACAGTTCTTCAAAAAACAGGGACGGGCTGACCGAAGGGACCTGGCCGAGGAGTTTGCGAAAGCAAAATACGATGTTGTGGGTTCACGGGATGAATTGTTGAGGTCTCGATCAAAGAAAATCCTAGGGACTTTTTCTCCTGGCTACCTTCCCTACATGGTCGACTATCATCGGGACAAAGAATTGCAGCAGCGAATTCCCACTCTGGCGGAGATGGCCGAGGCTGCCTTGTCCCGTTTTCTGCATGATGAAGCTCCTTTTCTCATGCAGCTTGAAGGAGCCCGCATTGATCATGCAGCGCACAAGAATGACATCGGCGCGATCCTTCATGAGCAAATCGCTTTTGACGATGCTGTGTCGAAGGTGCTTCAGATGGTCGGCGAGCGCGACGAGATCCTCGTCATCCTCACCAGCGATCATGGTAATGCCAATCCCGCACTGAACGGCACCGGCCCTGGATATCGTGACACCAACGAGGTTTTCTCGCGCATCGCCCGGATCAAAGGATCAGCAGAGTCTTTTATGAGCCAATGGAATCGGTCGAAGAAAAAAGACAGCACTGCGATGACCGAGCTCATGGAGTCGGTCTACGGTTTCAAACCGGCGCTGCCGGAGTTGCAGGCTCTCATGGATCGGTTGGGGGGGAGAAAGGTGACCGAGTGGAGTGATCAACTCTCCAATCCTGAAGGTTTGTTAGGTCAGATCGTTGGAAACGTCACTGGGACCGGCTGGACGGGTATTGTTCATACTTCGGATCCTACCCAACTGACTGCGCTCGGACCGGGTTCCGAAAGATTCGGCGGGCTCGTCAGGAATGACTTGGTTCACGGGAAGCTCCTTGAGCTTCTGATGGGTTAGATTTCCGCGATTTATCCCACCCGCTCAACTTCGGTGGCCGCGGCCGAAGCCTCGATGGCTGAGTAGATCAATCCGCCGGCGGCAACATTCTCGAGGCTGAAGACAGCAGCTTCGCCCAATTCAGCGGCTTTCACACTGCGCGCCTCGAGGATGGGAATGATGTGAATGTCGCGGCATCCGAAGATGGCGCGCTCAAGCCAGTCGGGGGTGCGGGCGTAACAGCGATGGTTTTCCGAATCAAAAGTTGCCTCGGTATTGAGCTTGCTGGGCGACCAGCGGTTGCCGTGAATGTGCAGAACCTGCGAGAGGTTGCTCTTGACCGCTGAGTAGATGAGAAAAATCAAAACTCCGAAGGCGACCAAGAGGGGAATGCCGGGACTGAAGGTCGGATCAAAGGTCTGAAAGAACTTCCAAACTCCGGCGCTCACCTCCACCGAGCCGGTTGCCTGCAAGACAATCCAAGTCACCGCCACCGCGATCATCACGCCGATAAGAGAACCGACCATACGGCCGCCAACGTCTTCACCAATCGTGGCCAGAACGAGAAGCAGGGAGAGGGCCCAGATCACGCCCATGACTTGGAGAGCGACCGGATCAGAAAGCAGAGACGAAAGGATCACCAAGATCAGGGTGATTGGGAGAAGAGGATAGGCATAGACCAAATCGTTGTATCCACGAATTTTTCCCTTCCCGGTGGCAACGATTTTTTTGGCCTCCCGTCCGGCGAAGAAACCCGGGAGGAAAAAGACGAGGTAAAAGAGCTGACGGAGATAGTAGATCTTGCCCCCTATTCCCCGAAAGGGCGACTCATGGGAGGCGAGCCTCTTGTCACGGGCCAACTTGCTTTGGTCGAGAATTTCCGTGCTAGGTTTTCTCTCCGGTTTCTGGTTGGGAATTTCTTCCCGAGGTTCTACCGATGCGGGTTGTTCGTCTTGGGTCGTCATAGTTTCGAGGGGGATGGATGGTCCGGAAGCGGCTCATGTTCCGGGTCAGAACGACGGGAGCTTCACTCTCAGCACTCCATACGTTCCGGAGTGCTTGCTCCATTACAAGACCTTTCTGATTTTGTCACGCAGGGCAAGATGGGCGAAACGCAGGTCCAAGGAAGCCGGAAGCGAAAAGGCTGGCAGCCCGCCAGGGTTCATTCAAGTCCGCCTGGCGAAGCCGCTAGTTAATGAACCCAATCCCAACCAGAACGCTCAATTGGGATTTTTCAGACGGTCTCTCAGACCGTTTGGGCCCCTGCGGTGTGCTCGTTGAGTCGCCCCATGACTTCGTCAAGGGACGTGGCCACCTCGTAGTCACCCGGATCACACACCAAAGAAAGCAGGGGCAAAAGGGAATCCCAAAAACCCCGATGATTTGAATCAGGCCGGTTGTAGATGATCACTTGCTTGCCTTTCATGAGCTCACTGTCTTGCTGCTTGAAAATCATCAGTGCGAGAAGCTCCTGGACCGTGCCGGCCCCACCGGGAAAAATGACAAAGGCCGATGAATTCTCAATCATCACTTCCATGCGGGTGTAGATGTCATGGCGAAGCCAGAAGCGCGCCAAGCCGTCGGGGAGTCCCTCCAACTCGATGATGTGAGGTACATTGGAACCAGCGGTCCATCCTCCAGCGGCCACAGCTCCGCGGACCACAGCACCCATGATTCCTGATTTTCCGGCACCTGAGACGCAGCCGAAACGATTGGCGGCCAGGCGTCGTCCCAGCTCCTCGCCTTCCGCCAGATAGGTCGGATCTTTCAAGGTTGCAGAGCAAAAGACACAGACACTTCCGAGCAGGTCTGGAGGTGGTGGGACGTCATGGGTCGGCAGCACGGTGTCGCATGAAATTTCGCGCCCCGGGTCCGGGAAGTCTCCCTCCATTGCCAGGTGAAGACGGGCCACAACTTCCTCCGGAGTCGAAGCGGTCAGCAGGAACTCGCGGAAATCCTGCTTCACAGTCCCTAATTCCCGCAGGCTCGCCAAGAGTTCAAAGAGTAGATCCCAGGACTCGTCGCTGTTGAGAATCACGGTGGGCTTACGTGCGAGATGCTTGTCCAAGGTTTGGTATCCCACAAAAATCGAGATGGCCTTGAACATATCTTCAAGCGAGGCCCCCGGGGTGAAGACAAAAGCGTCCGATTCCTTGAGCTTCTTCTCGATGTTGCAGAGGGTGATCTGTTGATCGCCGTTGGCATTGTAGATGTCCCACCCCGCATTGAAGAGGAGGAATAACAGCTTGGCCCGGACCGAACGGCCGGGATCTTTGGCACCAATGACGGTGCCGGAAAGTCTCACAATTGACATGACAATGGATGTAGAGCGTTTGATCCGCGTGATTTCCCTCTCGCGGTGCCCCCAAAGGTAGCCCATTCTGGGAAAGTGAAAGAGTTATTCTTGCAAGCGGCCATCGCGGAAGCCCGGGCTGGCCTCGCCGAAGGAGGGATTCCCATCGGCAGTGTCATCGTCCACCGCGACCGTGTGATCGGGCGGGGCCACAACCGACGGGTTCAGCAAGAAAGTACGATTCTTCACGGAGAAATGGACGCCTTCGAAAAGGCCGGGCGCTTACCAGCCGCAGTCTACCGCGAATGCGAACTTTATACCACCCTCTCACCTTGCCCGATGTGTAGCGGAGCGATCCTCCTCTACGGGATACCCCGCGTCGTCATCGGGGAAAACCAAACCTTTATGGGCGAGGAAAAACTCCTGCGCTCACGCGGGGTGAAAATCGAGGTCGTCGGAAACGAAGAGTGTCTTCAGATGATGAAAGACTTCATCCGCGCCAAGCCGGAGCTTTGGAACGAGGATATTGGAGTTTGACGGTAGGTTGTTCGCATGACGCTTGGATTTCCCATGGAGAATCGCTTTCGTGGCATCAATTGATTTTCAAAAGGGAACGACTCACCCCGCGGAACAGCGGCTCGCATTAAGCACTTGCCAAGATCAAGCGATCGGGCTTTAGGGATGCGGCAGCCAGCGCCATCCACATGAAACCGACTCCTCCCGCGCCGCGGGCTTTTGGGCTCAATCCCTGCATCACCTGTGGGGCCTGTTGCGCCTTCTTTCGGGCCTCCTTCTACTGGGGCGAAACGACCGACGGGAAACCAGACGGGGTCCCCAGTGAAATGACCGTGCAGGTCACGCCGCATCGGGTGGCAATGAAGGGCACCACGACTCCCTCCCCGCGCTGCATCGCGCTCCATGGTGAGATTGGGGTCAATACCTTGTGCACGATCCATCCCATCCGTTCCACGGTGTGCCGGGCTTTTCCGCCCTCGTGGGAGGATAATGTTCACAATCCCGACTGCGACCGCGCCCGGGCCGCCCACGGCCTACCTCCCCTCGAACCCGGTTGGTGGCACCCGGAAACGACTGATCCGAATCAACCCGACACCCCCCTTAGCCCGCAGCCGAAACGCCCGGGGCGGGCCGCTTGACGACCTACCAAGCTGATTTCCAAAGAAGTGGAGCCTCGATGCGATCGCTCTTGACCCGTGCGGTCTGAGGTGTCATCAGCCAAGCCGGCTTGAGTAGTGTTTTTGCCACTACTCACCACGCTCCATGCAATCGACGACAGCCGGTCCCTCGTTGGGCCTCCAATTTGCTTCCTTGCCGAGACCAGCCATTCCCCGGCGGGCCGAACGAGATGACCTTGCCCGACTCTTCGAATTGGAGCGGCTTTGCTTTGAAGAAGAGCGACGGGATTCCAAAGAAGCTTGGCGATACAGCCTGAGTCACCAACGGCACGAAGTGTGGCTGATTGACTCATCTGATGGTACGGTGGTGGCTTCCATGATTCTCCGGCCCCAGAGACGCGTCCTCGTTCTCTTTTCCCTTGCTTGCCATCCGGATTTCCGGAGCCAAGGGCTGGGCCGCACCTTGCTGGCACTGGCCTTGCGCCGTACGTCTGATCTGGGCCTTTCCGAGACTGTTTTGGAAGTGGCTGCCGACCAGCCCGAGCTGCTGGCTTGGTATCAGCGCCACGGATTTCAGACCCGCCGCCACCTTCCGGATTACTACCATCCGGGGCATCATGCCTGGCGGATGCATCGGCCCCTTGGCGACCATGAATGAGCCTGGTCTTTCGTCCGACAAGTCGGGTAACTGCCTCCTTGTCGTCGACAACCCGAAACGCTGGAAACTCCCGCTCGAAGGGGTCTCGATCATCCGCGCGCGCGATTACCTCGCGCCGGGTTCCGGCAAGGTCCCGGCTCGGATGCGAGTTTTCAATTTGTGCGATTCGTATGCTTATCAATCGCTTGGCTACTATGTCTCGCTTTTGGCCGAGGCCCGGGGGCACCAGATTGTGCCGAGCGTGGCGACCCTGAGGGATTTTCGTTCTCTTAATATCGCTCGCGCTTTGGGCAGTGAGATCGATGAAATCATTCAAGCCAACCTGAAGGACCAGCGTGGTAGCGATTTTTCCCTTCCCGTTTATTTCGGGCAGACGGTGGTCGCGGCTCATGCCAAACTCGGGGCCCAGCTTTATCGGCTCTTTCCCGCCCCCTTGTTGCGCGCTGACTTCACCTATCATGGACGCTGGCTCTTGAGTTCGGTGATGCCCCTGGCCCTTGATGACTTTCCGCTCGACCAACAAGAGCGCATTGCGGGTTTTGCCGCCTCCTATTTCCGCAAGCGGCATCAGCGCCGTCCTCCCAAGCAGCGTTTCCTTTACGACCTCGCCATTTTGGTCAATCCAGCTGAGCACACCCCGCCGTCCAACCCCCGAGCCCTCCAGCTGTTCGCGGAATGCGCGCGGGAGACCGGCTTCCACACTGAGTTCATCCAGCACGAAGATGCCGGACGCATCTGCGAATTCGATGCGCTCTTCATCCGCGAGACCACCGCTGTCAACCATCCTACCTATCAACTTGCGCGGTTGGCCCACGCCGAAGGTCTCGTGGTCATCGATGACCCATGGTCCATTCTCCGCTGTGCCAATAAGGTCTACCTGGCTGAACTTCTCAGCCGCGCACGCCTCCCAGCCCCACCCACCCGCATCCTCACGGCCCAGGATCTCGTCTCCGGATCGCTCGATGAGCTGGAATTTCCGCAAGTGCTCAAGCTGCCCGATGGCGCCTTCTCCCGCGGATTGCAGAAGGTCGCTTCGGCCGAGGAGCTTCTGGCTGCCCTGCCCGAAATGCTACGTCATTCCGACTTGATCTTGACCCAGAAATTCACCCCCAGCGACTTCGATTGGCGGATCGGAGTGCTGGACCACCAGGCTCTCTTTGCCTGCAAATACTACATGGCCCGGGGCCACTGGCAGATCTACAACTGGTCCGCCAGCAGTCCCGGAAAGCAGTCGGGGAAAAGCGAAACCTTGCACGTGGAATTCGTACCCCCTGCCGTCATCGACCTTGCCTGCAAGGCGACCCGTCTTATTGGCGACGGCTTCTACGGGGTCGATATCAAACAGATTGGCAAGCAGCTCCTCCTGATCGAGATCAATGACAACCCCAGCGTCGACGCCGGAGTGGAGGATGCAGCCTTGGGGCGCGAACTCTACCGACGTGTGGCCCGCTCGCTGCGGCGGCGGATCGAATTGGCCCGCTCATGACTCATCCCGACACCGAACTGCGTTTGATTTCCCCCGTGATCGGTCATGGGGTGGTCGCACGGAGATTCTTACCACGGGGAACGATCACTTGGGCGCGTGATCCTTTCGATCAGGTCATCAATGCCAATACTCATGCCGCCCTCCCCGAGCAGTTGGCAGCCGCGCTAGACCATTTTTGCTATCGCCGATGCGATGGCTCCTACCTTCTATGTTGGGATCATGGGCGTTACATGAATCACAGCTTCACTCCCAACTGTCTGCTGACTCCCTACGAGGTCGAGATTGCCGTCTGCGATATCCACCCGGGAGAAGAACTGACCAATGATTATGGTCTTTTCAATCTCCGTGAGCCCTTCACCCCTGACGACGGCCACGAGGGCCGCCCACAGGTCCTGCCAGATGATCTCGCCCGTCATTCCCGGGAGTGGGACGCCCGGATCACCGCTGCCCTGCGAGACTTTTCGTCCCTGCCACAGGCCCTTGCGCCGCTTGTTCCCAAGGGAGTCACCGAGAGTCTCCAGGAGGTCGCCCTCGGTTTTGCCGCGCTCAGATCCACCCTCGAGCTCTTCCATCACCCGGGCACCCCCGGGGGCTCCTGCTGACCGCCACAAATTCTTTACCTTTTAAAAGGCCGCTGATCTGATGCCGCCCTCGTCGATTCGATGAAATCCCGGTTTCACGGCCGAGACTGTTTTCCTGACCACAATGAAACGAAGATCCCTCCTGGTCTCAACGCCCCTGTTCATGATCGGGACCTCCCGGGGCCGGTCAGGCGGTCGCGTGGATTCTTCCGCTTTCGACCGCGAGATCGAGAAGTTCATGAAGGTGCGCCAGGTTCCGGGAGCCTCACTCGCGGTCTCGCAACAGGGAAAGCTCGTTCTGGCCAAAGGCTATGGATGGGCGGATCGGGATCGAGGGATTCCGGTGGGGACGGAAACGCGCTTTCGCCTTGCCAGCATTTCCAAGCCCATCACGGCCGCTGCCGTGATGAAGCTGATCGCCGATGGCAAACTCGGGTGGGATCAATCCATCTTGCCTTTCGTGGAAAAGATCAATGGCGGGTCGCTTCCCGACGAGATGGATCCCCGTTGGAGGGACATCACGATTGCCCACTTGCTCCAACACACCGGTGGCTGGAATCGCGATACCACTTTTGATCCCATGTTCCGCCCGATCCCGATCGCGCAGGATCAAGGCGAAAAGGGCCCGGCGGGCGCGGAGACCGTGATTCGCTACATGCTCAAGGAGCCGCTCCAGTTTGATCCCGGCCAGGACTATTCCTATTCGAATTTTGGGTATTGTGTCCTGGGCCGGGTCATCGAGCAATTCACCGGGATGACCTACGAGAGCTATCTGAAATCCGAGATTCTCAAGCCCATGGGGATAGTGGACATGCGGATCGGCCGCTCGCTCGATTCACTCGCGGAACGGGAATCGCGCTACTACATGCCCCATGCCGAGCAGGCGACCAGCGTCTTTCCCGAGAGACCCGGCAAAGTTCCTTGGCCTTACGGCGGTTTTCATTTGGAGGCGATGGATGCCCACGGCGGCTGGATCGCTTCAGCCAGCGACCTGATCCGTTTTGCGGCGGGGATGGAAAATTCCGAGGAATTGGGTCTGTTCTCAAAGGAGGACGAACAGCGGCTCTACCAACCACCCGCTCCCCCTGTCGCGCGGAAGGACGGCAAACTCACGGCAGCCTACTACGGAGGCGGCTGGATGGTGCGTCCGGGAGGACCCGACAACCCCAAGCCCAATCTTTGGCACGGGGGCAGTCTCCCGGGAACATCAACCCTTCTGGTCCGCCGCCGCGATGGCTTGAGTTGGGCGGTTCTCTTCAATCAACGCAGCCGGGACCGCGACTTTCCCGATGGGGCCATCGATCCCGCGATGCACCGGGCGGCCAATGCCACCTTTTCGTGAGATTGCCAAATCGCGTCAGGGCTCCTCTCCCAAAAATCATTTGGCAAAGAGGATGAGATGGTTAATCTATTAAGATCAAACGTCGTGTTATCGCACTTGGCATGTTCAGCATTTCCCATGACTCTTCTTCGTCCGGTGGCAGACGACCGCTTGGCCTGCTTTTGGTCCCTGTTTTGGGTTTCATGGCTTGCCTGCTCGCCCCCCTGTCTCCCGCCAGAACCTGGATTGACTCGACCGGGAACCCGATCAACGGAGACTTTCTGGGATTGAATGAAGGGATGGTCACCCTCCGGCTTGAGGACGGAAAGACCACCACGATTCCCCTGAAGACCCTTTCGAAAGTGGACCAGGAGTTTGTCCGGAAGCGCAGTTTTCAGGCCAAGGCGGACCTCGTGGCCTTGGCCGCCAAGCGCATTGACGCAGCGGTGGAAAAGGGACTGAAAGAGCAGAATCTCCAATACAATGGTGGCCTGAATGATCACCTTTTTCTTCGGCGGATTTACCTCGATCTGGGCGGCCGCATCCCATCCTACGAGGAGGCCCGGGAGTTTCTCACCTCACGCAATCCGAACAAGCGGCAGGAGTTGATCACCAAGCTCCTCGACTCGTTCGACTACACCAGCCACAACTACAACTATTTCGCCGAGCAATTGCGCATTCAGTCACAGTTTCCCGGGACCGTCTTGCGCAACGACGCGTTTATTGATTGGCTCAAGAAACAGATCCAGACCAACCGCCCTTACGATGAGCTGGTGCGTGCACTGATCACGGCCGAGGGTCGTATTTGGGACAACCCCGCCGTGGGCTATCACCTTCGGGACAAGGATACCCAACTCGACCACGTCGCTTTCATGGGAAAGGTCTTCCTCGGCACCGACATCACCTGTGCGCAATGTCACGACGACCCCTTCAGTAACTGGACGCAATACGAATACTACGAGTTGTCAGCTTACCTCGCCGGACTTGAGCACCAGGGGCCAAATCCCAAAAACAAGGCCATTCCCAATCGCAAGCAGATCGAGCAGTATCTCGTGGAAGCAAACAAGCTGGACCTCAAGAAGGAAGAGGACAAAGAAAAGCTCCGCAACCTGCTGCGGCAATTTGATCGGCCCTTGCGTGACATGAACCGGGCGGGCGAGTTCGTCGTCCGGACTGTTCCGAACCGCCCCATGCGCCTTCCGGCCACCTACGAATACGAGGACGCCGCGCCGCTTGAGGTAGTGCCCCCCCGGGTTCTCTTTGGCCAGGAACGGGGAGCTGCGGTCGCTGCCCTCACTTCCCAGGAACGCCTCGCCGCCTGGTTGACTTCCCGCGAAAATAAGAAATTCGCGATGAACATCGCCAACCGGATGTGGGCCAAGTTCCTGGGCCGAGGGGTCGCCGAACCCCTCTACAACATCGATCCCCGAAAGGCCTACAATCCGGAACTCCTTCGAGTGCTCACCGAGGAAATGCTGGTGCTCGATTTTGACCTCAAGGCCTTTGCATGGGCCATTGTGAATACCAAGGCCTACAACCGCCTCGCTAGTCGCACCAAGTCGTCGGAAGCGGACCCCTATTATTTTCAGGGACCAATTCTGCGACGCATGACCGCCGAGCAGGTTTGGGATTCCATGATGACCCTTGTCCTCGGAGACCCCAATCAGTTCCGCCTCGAGTCCGGAGAAACCTTCAATGAACTCATCGATTTGGCCGGCCAGACTTCTTCCTCGGTCGAAGAATTTCTCGCCCGGATCAAGAAATACAATCAGTTTCGCCCGGAGGATCTACTCGTGAACGAGGAGGGCATCTCCATTCTCAATGCCAAACTCAAGCCACAGGAGACGGGGGCCTTTGGCACCAACCTGACGAGGCCTCCATTTGAGAAAAAGGGTGGCAAATCCGATCAAGAGGCCATGATGGAACTCATGAATCAGGCCAAAGAGAAGAAGATCCTCTTGGCCCGGGCCGCGGAGCTTCCCCAGCCGTCCGCCCCGGCCCACTTTCTCAGCAAGTTCGGCCAGTCGCAGCGAACGTTCGTCATTCGCGCCAGCTCACTCGATGGCTCGGTGCCCCAGGTGATGGAGCTCATGAACGGCTACACCACAGACATTCTGACCCAGCCAGGTTCCAAGATCTTCCTCGATATGAAGCACCTCCGCTCGAACTTCGAGAAGGCCAACGTGGTCTTCACGAGCATTCTCAGCCGCCGGGCCACTGGCAACGAGCATTACCTCATCGACAAGGAGCTCAGCTCCGGCGGTGAAGAGGTGTTCGCCGATCTGATCTGGGCTCTCCTCAACACTCCGGAATTTCTCTTCGTCAAGTAACCTCCCACTTCCTCGCCCATGAAAAAAACATTTCATCAATTCGACGACCTTGATCGCCGGAGCTTCCTCACCGGGACTGCCGCCGCCGCTCTCGGAGTGACCATCCTTCCCAACCTGGCCATCGGGGAGGAAAGAGAGAACGTCAAGCCCGCGCCCCACGCCACTGCTAAGAATGTCATCTTCCTCTACATGTCGGGTGGCATGCCGCACGTGGACACCTTCGACCCCAAGACCCCAAGCGAGATTGCTGGTGGTTCCTCGCCCTTGGCAACCAACGCCAGCGGGGTGCAAATCTCCAGCCATCTTCCGCAGTTGGCCAAGCAGGCCGACAAGTTTGCGGTGGTACGTTCCATGACCACCAAAACCGGAGATCATGCCGGGGGCAATTATCTCATGCACACCGGCTTCAGTCGGCAGCCGGGGATCAACCACCCGCAAATGGGATCCTGGGCGCAATACTTTCTCGGTCGACGAAACAAATTCATTCCTGACAGCATCGTCATCGGAGGGGGAAACCCCGGTCCCGGTTTTTTTCGTCCCGATCACAGCCCGCTTCCGGTCGGCGACCCCAGCCGGGGACTCAAGGACCTCATACCCAAGATCGACAAGAAAAGATTCGAGCGGCGCATGAAATACGCCGAGGCTTTCAGCGAGGCCTTTGAAGAAGGTTTTCCTCACGACGATGTGCGTGCTTACGCCGATTTTTACGAGGAAACGGTCAAGCTCTTCGACGACAAGACCACCGAACTCTTTGACATCAACAAGGAGTCGGCCGAGATGAAGAATCTTTACGGTAACTCCCGCTTCGGCCGTGGACTTTTGCTCGCCCGCCGCCTCGTTGAGAATAATGTACGCTATGTCGAGGTCCAGCTCGGCGGTTGGGATGGCCAGCACGGAAACTACAATGCCGGTGCCAACCGGGCGGGCGAAATGGACGGCCCGGTGGCCGCCCTGCTTCAAGACCTCAGCAACCGCGGACTCCTCAAGGAAACGATGGTGGTTCTGACCACCGAGTTCGGGCGCACTCCGAAGATCAACCAACGTGGTGGTCGCGATCATTTCCCCAAGGCCTTCTCCATCATGCTCGCCGGTGGCGGAGTCAATGGGGGCCAATACATCGGGGAAACTGATGAGCGTGCCAGCAGCATCAAAAGCGAAGGATTCGGTCCGAAGGATCTCCACACCACGATCGCTTACGCTCTTGGCCTTCCCATCGACCAGCGCGTGCACCCCGGTGGGGGGCGCCCTTATTTCGTCGGCGACCGAGGCAAGGTGATCAAGCAGGCCTTTTCGTGATCTTCGGCGAGGTCCGCCCGATTCGCCCCTTTCTTCGTTGAAGCCGAGATCTTTCCATCATGGGACACTTGCTGTTCCCTCTCTCTCATCGCCCTTGCCGATCACTGAAGCCACCCGACATGGTTTTCCCCGAACTCGCCCGCCTTCTCGAAAACCGGATTGCCGTGATTGCGGATCATGATTTACGTGATCATGATCCCGAAGGGCATTTGGAAGCGCTCAAGAGAGTGAGCGAAGCGATCGGCGACTGGCATCGCAGCCACCGCAGCGAAATCGATGGGAACCTCGACCATTTCCTCACCGGGGCCAGTTACCAAAAGGCTCTTCTTTATCTCGAAACCGGAATGCGCAAGCGGTGCGGTGAGTGAAGAGCGGTTGGGGGCATATTTCTTCCTTCCGGCAATGACCCGCCCAGCGCCCCGTGAGGTCGGGAGCACCCTATTTTCGGCGCCCGGCAGGCCTTCTCAGTAAGGCGGGGGAGATGATGCCGATCGGGTCGCAGAAGAGGAGGGGGCTGCCAGAGTGCGGGTTGCCCAAGTCAGCGATCACCCTCGATGAATGAGGCTCCGTCGCTCACCTTGATCGGCTGCTGGAATCCCTCGATCTGGTTGGCTTGCCCCACCGCCTTGCTTCCTTTCCAGAGCCAGAGGCCCTGCCCGAATTTGTCGTTTGCCCCTTTGATCTTGTTCCCCACGAGAATGGCCTGCCCTTCGAGCAGGAGGCCAGCTACTCCGCCACCATTCAGGGTGTTTCGGGCCACGATGGCCTCCGAGCCCCCCCGGATAGCCACCAGCGGTGGCATGCCACCCGCCCGAGAAAGGTGGTTCTCTGCGATGATCGCGCGGGCTTCTTCGGGAAGTCCGATCGCCACCAATTGGTTCCCGGCGCAATGGTTTTTCCAGATGATGCCTTCGCACCCGGCGCGCATGCCGATACCTGCCTGCCCATTGTCCATGCATTGGTTGTCCACGATGAGGGGCCGAGCAGCCAGCTGCACCCCGATTCCCGCGCTTTCATTGTTTTCACAGCGGTTATTCCGGATGATCGGCTCGGCTTCCTCCTTGGTCCCGATGCCTGCCATGCCATTGTGGTGGCAGTGATTGCCCTCAATGACAGGTCGCGTTTTGGCTCCAGTGCGAATACCGATGCCAGCCCGTCGGTTGCGGTAGCAGTGGTTCAGACGCACGACGGGCGACGACCCCTCGCTGACCCCGATCCCGGCGCGGATGTTTTGATAGCATTCATTTTCAATCACCAGCGGGATGGCCTGATCGCTGTGCCCGATCCCGGCATGGAAATTCTCGAAGCATCGATTCTTCCGGATGATGCCACTCGCACCACCCATGATCCCAATCCCGCCACCCATGTTGCGGAAAGCCAGGTTGTGAGTGACAAGGGCGTGTGTTTGGGTCTCCTTTGCCCCTCGCACGGCAATGCCGGTGTGACCGTTGTGATGAACGAGGCAGTGGGTGATTTGGCATGAGACCCCGTCCACTCCAATCCCGGGTGCCCGGAAGCCCCCGATGTCCTCCTGATTTTCGCCGCGCTCTTCCCAGTGTTTTTCCCAGAGGGTCTCGTCGTATCGCCCCACATTCCGCACCGTAAAACCGTCAATCACCGAGCCTTCCGCCATCGCTACCCCGGGTGCCTCCCCCTTGTGACCGCCATCGATGATGGTTTCCTCGGCTCGCCGCAATCCCAGCTTACCCGGGGAATCGTCGCCCGCGCTCTTCAAGGTGACCCCGGCTTTGAGCGTGAGATGTTCCTGATAAATCCCGGGAGCAACCACCACTCGATCGCCAAGGGAAGCCGCATCGATGGCCGCCTGAATCGTCGCATGATCCATCGGGACACGAAGATCGGCCCCGAAGGCGCAGGAAAGAACAAAGGAGACAGCGCAGGCAGCGGGAGCAAGCAAGGTTTTCATCGAGGAGTTAGATAGTGAGGGATGAGTTCGGGATCCGGAATGGCCGATCACAGGCAAGCAATACGGTCGTATCAGCGGTAATCTTCCGTGGTGGTTGATGCGCCAGACACCTGCCCACTTCTGTAAGCCACGGACGTTTGAGGCCGCAGGCACGGAAAGTTCGGCACTGAGATCTCAAGGCTCTTCTGCCAGATTGAGAGCCAACCGGGCCCGCACGCACAGTTCGATGATCTCCTCGTCCCGATAGGCTTTCTTGATTCCGCAGGTCCAGACCGGGTCTGGCCAAGCCGCATCGTCGCTCCATCGCGCCACGATATGGAGGTGCATCTGGCGCACCACGTTCCCCAGACAAGCCACGTTGAGTTTTTCCGGCTGAAAGAAGTCGCTCATGAACTGCGAGACCTGCCGGATGAGAAAGACCACTTCGGCAAATTGCTCGGCCGGTAGTTGGTGCAGTTCCACGACCTCTTCCTCGGTCTCGGGCACAATGAGGATCCACGGAAAGGCGGCATTGTCCTTGAGAAGGAGATGGCATGAGCCTGATTTCCCGATGAAATGAGTGCCTTTGGCAAGACGGGGATGAAGCATGAAGGCCATGGGGAACCCTCGCGAACCATGGCTTTCCTGTCGACCCAAGGAACGGAAAATGTTCGGAATCTACCCGTGGGTGTGGTCCTCAAGCCGGG
>JALQTQ010000400.1 GCA_023263995.1 Akkermansiaceae bacterium
GGCTGACCTTGTCCGTGATCTACCTGCACCGAGCTTGGGAAATGATGCGAATGCTCGGTGCCCACCTGACCGGCAACAAAGCGGTGCGTTTTCTCTTCATCCCTTTCTTCAATGCCCTCTGGTGCTTTGTCGCCCTCTTCGGGTGGGCCCGCCTCTGGAACCACAACGTTCAGCACCACCCCGGACTGAAGCCAGCCCATACCGTCTGGTCCCCTCTATTCTTCCTCTTTCCCGTCTTGTTTCTGGTCAGCCAGGGCCTGGTCCTGATGCATTCCCTGATTCGCGACTGGCCCACCGGACTTACCAATCCAAGCCACCAGATCACGATCGGCATCTGGACCATCACCATCGTGATCGCCCTGGCCACTTGGGGAGAAATTTGCCGGTCAATCAATTTCCTCGCCCGAAAAAAAGCTTAGGCGGGCCATCCCAAAGCCCGCGCCACTGAAATCCCAACCCGGGCCGGTTTCTTATTTCCCTTTTTTTTTGCCCTTTTTTTTCCACCAAGTTTTCCCGATCGAATTTTCCCCCGCTCGTTGGCCTGCCAATACTTACCCCGTTTGGCATCAAGGCAGGTCAGCCAACCGCCACGGCAGGCCCCGGTATCAATACAGATGCTATGGCCTCTATTGGTCGGGCGACCACCCCGCTGGACGGTATGTCCACAGACCACGCGCTTGCCGGACTGATGAGGCTTGGCGTCCGGAAAACGTCGCCAAGCCATCTCGACAGGATCTTGCTCCGCCAAGGGCTCCTTTGGGGCCACCCCGCCGTGAACGTAGATCCACTTTTTGGTTTCAAAATACGGCAGGCCCTTTTCGATGAATCGCCAGTGGCTTGGAGGGATATTGGCAAAACGAGCGTCGTAGGAAGCCATCGTTTCCAGCCCCCCCACCTGACACCAATACGCCAAGTGATCGGCCGAAAAACCCGCCTCCGCCATGATGATCTCGTGATTGCCCTTGAGAAGGACCAGTTCGGCCGACCAAGGCCAATGGAGGAGGTAATCAATCACTCCCTTGCTCTCGGGTCCACGATCAATGTAATCCCCCAGCATGATCACCGTGTCTTCCTCGGTCGGCTGGAGATGATCCAGCAGGGTCTTCAATGAGACGAGACATCCGTGAACATCTCCAATGGCGAGCTTTCGTTTCAAAATCTTTCGCCCTCGTAGCCAATCTTGAGCTTGGGATCAATGCCTAAAAGGGCTCCGCTTCCTCCCACACCTTGCGATTGCCAAGCAACCGCTGCCAGAGCGCAATCAGGCTCCGCTTTACCTCGATCCTGGCAGGACGATGCGAAATGGCCTCCATCTGTCCATTGTCATCGTAACGCAAGTGCCACTCGAACATCGGGACCAACCGTTGGGCCTCAAAATCCCGGGACTCCCCGAAACGCACATCGATGAACTGGACTTTCCCTCCCGGCAAACTTCGGGCCACCCAACGGTCTCGCGCAAACCACTTGAGAGCATCAAAAAGCTCCTGCCCCTCGAACTTCCCGGCCAGTTCGTGATTCTTCGCAAGAAAGTGGTAACCTGATGGCCCATCATCAAAGGGCGACCAATGAGTCACAAAATAACCTTCCTCCGTCTCGATCAACCCCCGCCATAATACGGTGTTGAGCGGCGTTGGACTCACCGCCACCAGTTCCCCACCAGGGATGACTTCCTCCATGCGATCCTCCAACTGATGAATCGCCCAGAATTTCATCACAAAACTGAAAAGAACGTAAAGGCTGCTCAAGAAGATTGCAGTTTGCGCCGGACGAAGCGAATTCTCCTCGTGCTCTGGCCACTCGTCAGGGTCCCCCCCACTGGATCTCCAGACGAACCACTCCCGCAAACGAAGAACCCCAGCACCCATCCGATAAAAGATCACCACCAAGAGAGGAGCAGTGAAAAACAAATCGATAATGAACAGGTTGTTCCAAGCCACCCGATGATCGGAGAACGGCTCGAAAACCTGCGTCCCGTAGACCGTGAAGACGTCGATCAGCACGTGCGTGCTCCAGACCAGGAAGACAAACCAACCCGCCCTCCGGACACTCACCGCCTTCTTCCGATGAAGCCGGGCCAGCGGCCGTGCGAAGAGAAAGGCCGCCACTATCATCGTGACGATCGAATGGGAAATTCCCCGGTGCCATTTCAACTTTCCCACCTCATCCAGAAAGGGATATGCTAAAATATCGAGGTCGGGGAGCGTCCCAAACACGGCCCCCCAAGCCATGCCCTTCCACCCCAGCTTGCGCCCGAGCGCCAACTCCCCCACCACTCCTCCGAGGGCGGCCTGCGTGATGGAATCCATCAGAAGACGATAATCGCGATCATCCTTTGATCAACAACATCCTCAC
>JALQTQ010000401.1 GCA_023263995.1 Akkermansiaceae bacterium
CGGCTATTCCGAACTCGACAAGATGATCAACGGCCTCAAGGCCCCCGACATGTTTGTCATCGCGGCGCGCCCCTCGATGGGAAAGACCTCTTTCATGATGAATATCGTGGAGCATATCGCGATCACCTCAGGCAAGCCGGCAATGGTCTTTTCCTGCGAGATGTCCACCGTGCAAATTGTCCAGCGTCTTGTCTTCTCGCGCGCCCGCTTCGAGTTCCAGAAGCTCACCCGGGGTTACCAACCGAACAAGGGCGACCTGCAGCGAATCAAGCAGGCTTCGGCTGAGATCGCCTCGTCCAAGCTCTTCATCGATGACACCGCCGGGATCAGCATCAACGACCTCCGCGCGAAGGCCCGACGCAAACACCGCGACGAAGGGATCAGCGTGATTGCCGTCGATTATCTCCAGCTGATGAGGTCGACCACCAAACAAGCTTCGAACTCGCGCGAACGGGAGATCGCCGAGATTTCGGGCGGCCTCAAGGCCCTCGCCAAGGAGCTCAACATTCCCGTGATCGTCCTCGCCCAGCTCAACCGGGGACCAGAAGGCCGAACCGGTTCTTCCCTCGGCGTTCCCCGCATGTCGGACCTTCGCGAATCGGGTTCGATCGAGCAAGATGCCGATATGGTCGGGCTCCTCTACCGCAAAGTTTACTACGTCGATAATCAGGAGGAACGCGACGAGGACGACGGCGAGGCCGAACTGGTGCTGGCCAAAAACCGGAATGGTCCCACCGGGAATGTTCCCCTCACCTTCCTGCCGGCCCTGATGCGCTTCGAAACGCGTGCCTTTACTCCCGAACCCTGATCCGCCAAGGTCTTCTGATGAGCTACCAACATTCCGTGTGCCGCTGGTGCTTCGAGGACACCCCACTTCCCCTCCTCGCGGAGTGGTGCCAAGAGCTGGGCATTACCGGAATCGATCTCCTGCACCCGTCGGAAGCCTTCGAGATCCAAGCATATGGTCTGACCTGCCCGGTCACCGCGGCACCCGAACACCCCAGCGGTGTCGGAAGCATCGAGAAGGCCTTCAACCATCCCGACCATCACGCCACCCTTTTGGAGATTTACACCGAGCTCATCCCCAAGGCCGCCGAGGCCGGCATCGCCAACGTCATTGTCTTCTCCGGGAATCGCGACGGCCTGAGCGACAAGGAGGGCCTCGAGAACTGCGCCCGCGGATTGGACCCCCTGCTCGCGCTGGCCGAAAAACACGACGTCACCCTCGTGATGGAACTTCTCAACTCGCGTGTCGATCATCCCGACTACCAGTGCGATCGCAGCAGCTGGGGCCTCGCTCTCTGCCAGAAGCTGGGGTCAGCTCGCTTCAAGCTCCTCTACGATATTTACCACATGCAGATCATGGAAGGTGATATCATGGCCCACATCTTCAAGCATTCCTCTTACTACGCCCACTACCACACCGCCGGCTGCCCCGGCCGACACGAACTCGACGAATCCCAGGAACTCTACTATCCCGCCATCATGGAAGCCATCCGCCAGACCGGCTATCAGGGCTTCGTGGCTCACGAGTTCATTCCCACCTGGCCCGACCCCAAAAAGGCTCTCGCCGATGCGGTGAGGCGGTGCTCCTGAATCATTCCATCGGAATCCGGTTCAAGGTGTAATAAGCCTTGGGATGGGTCAAGGTTTCGCCGTCACTTGCCCGGAGCCCGGTCACGCTCAATTCGTGCACGTAAAATGGACGCAGTCCTTCCAGCTCCAGGCGCACCGTTTTGCCATCGTCCGCCAGCTCCACCCCGGCAACAACCAGCGAACGGGTGAGAATTTCGTTTCCACCGTATTGCGAGGAATATTGGTAGGTGAAGCTTTTCATTGCGAAAGCGGTTTCCAGCCCGTTACGCGAGAGTGTTTTGGTGAACTCCAACTCAAACCCGTTCGGACGCGCGCGCATTTCGCGGATCGCAAAGGGGGCCTTTCCGCTTCCTTTGACCCGCATCAAGCCGTAGGCCCGGTTCCCGAGAGAAGACCATCCCCGGTTGGTCATGCCCACCATAAGACTACCGTCAGGCGCGAAACGTAGTCGAAAAACCGCCGAAGGAAACTTGCCCAAAAAGGGAAAACACGCTCCCTGGTATTGCCCTCCCACTTTCTCGAGAAAGACCCGGCTGATGGCGGCATTGGTGAACTCGCCAACCAGGAATTGACCATCAAATGGTCCAAACTTCCCATCTGCCTCGATCCGTTCCAGGTCGGTGGCGCTCCGTCCCATCTTGTTGTAGGGAAGCCACACCGCCGGGGGAACAAATCTCGCCGAACTCGCCAAGGCTTCGGG
>JALQTQ010000402.1 GCA_023263995.1 Akkermansiaceae bacterium
CATTCGCTCTGCTCAGCGGGAAAATGGCGGCTTTGCCGACCGCGCCGGGAAGAGCGATCTTTACTACACCTCTTTTGCACTCGATGCCCTGACCGCGCTCCAAGTCGAGTTGCCGGAAGAACAACTGCGGTCCTACCTCGAGAGTTTTGGGACCGGGGATGACCTCGATTTTGTCCACTTATGTTGCTTGGCTCGTCTCTGGTCGGTGCTGGAAAAGAACGTCCCCGCGGTTGATGGTGTCCTCGATCACCTTGAAAGAAAATATCGCACTCACGAGGACGGGGGATACAACCAGACGCCCGGCGCGGCTACCGGTTCCTCGTATGGAGCCCTTCTGGCCTACGGTGCCTACAGCGACCATGGTCGTGAAATTCCCGAACTCTCGCGTTTGGTCGAGGAAAGCCTGCCCGCCCTCGCCACTCCGGAGGGAGCTTGGGTCAATGACCGCAACTTGCCCGTGCCCAATGTGCCTTCGACGGCGGCGGCGGTCTCGCTTTACCGCAATTTTCGTCAGCCGATCCCGGTAGCCACCGGAGAATGGCTGCTCGATTCGAGACATGCCCAAGGCGGCTTCATGGCTTTTCCAGGTGCCCCCATGCCCGACCTCCTTTCCACCGCAGTGGCTCTCCACGCCCTCGATGGTCTTCAGGTTTCCTATCAAGACGCGGTCGAGCCCTGCCTCGATTTCATCGATTCTCTCTGGACCGCTGCCGGGGGCTTTCACGGGAACTGGAACGACGAGGAACTCGACCTCGAATACACCTACTACGGTCTCCTGGCTTTGGGCCATCTCAGTTTGTCATGAGCATGCTCGAAAATGCCCGACAGGTCCTCTTGCGGGAGCGCAATGAGGCTGGCCATTGGACGGGGGAGCTCTCCAGCAGCGCCCTTTCGACCGCGACCGCGCTGATCGCGCTGCATTTTGTCAATCGTAAGCGGCACGAGGACTTGATCTCAGGAGGTGCGGCCTGGTTGCGGGACCATCAAAATGACGATGGCGGCTGGGGCGATACCACCTTGAGCTTCAGCAATATTTCCACCACGCTCCTCGTTTGGTCCGCTCTGTCGCTGGTTGGGGAGCCTGAGGAGACGATCAACCGGGCGGAAGACTGTGTCCGCGCCATGGTGGGCTCGCTCGATCCGGACGAAATCAGGGCGGCCGTGGTGGCGCGATACGGGAAAGATCGTACCTTCTCCGTGCCCATCCTGATGGCCTGCGCCCTTTGTGGGCGGCTCGGGACCTCCCGGGAGGAAGGTTGGCGGCGGGTCCCGGCCCTGCCTTATGAATTGGCGGTCTTCCCGCGCCGGTGGTATGGCGCGCTCAAGTTGCCGGTCGTGAGTTACGCCCTGCCCGCCCTGATTGCCATCGGTTACGCCAGCTTCCACCATGCCCGTCCGGCTTTCCCGATCTCCGTCGTACGAAAGTGGGCGTGGAAGCGGGTTTCGCCCCTCCTTTCCGAAATCCAGCCTGAAAGTGGAGGCTACCTCGAAGCGACTCCGCTGACCAGCTTCGTCCTCATGGCTCTGGCCGGCGCAGACCAGAGAGATCACCCGGTCATCCCGCGCGGGGTGGCGTTCCTTCGCCAATCGGTGCGCGAGGATGGCAGTTGGCCCATCGACAGCAATCTTGCGACCTGGGGCACCACCCTGGCGACCAAGGCTCTGCTCGCCTCTTCGGAGAACCCGTCCGACCTTCCCAGAGACGAGAGGGAGAAGATTCTCTCTTGGCTTCTCGCTCAGCAGTATCAGACTCCCCATCCCTTTACCGTCTCGCCACCGGGAGCTTGGGCTTGGACCGATCTTAGTGGCGGGGTCCCCGATGCCGATGACACCGCCGGAGCGCTTCTCGCGATTCATCGTCTTGCGGCCGACGATCCTCGGGTGCGCAAGGCCGCCCGGGCGGGGGTCGTCTGGTTGCTGGGATTGCAAAATCG
Source organism: Akkermansiaceae bacterium (assembly GCA_023263995.1). Classification (GTDB taxonomy): domain Bacteria; phylum Verrucomicrobiota; class Verrucomicrobiia; order Verrucomicrobiales; family Akkermansiaceae; genus SW10. The sequence continues at coordinate 1,935 of JALQTQ010000402.1, forward strand.
GGACGGTGGCATTCCCACCTTTTGCCGCGGTTGGGGCGCTCTGCCCTTCGATCGTTCCAGCCCCGACATTTCGGCCCATGCCCTCCGTGCGCTCACCGTGTGGCGCGGGACCTGGGACAAGCGTTTGGAGAAACGGATGGAGAAGGCGCGGAGGGGGATTTTGCGCTATCTCCGCAAGCGTCAGTCCGCCGAGGGATCTTGGATGCCTTTGTGGTTCGGGAACCAATTCCTCGAAGGGGAGAACAATCTGACATACGGCACTGCAATGGTCGTCATGGCCTTGGAGGGCGATGACTCAGCGGAGACGAAGAAAATGCGAGACAGGGCACTGGCCTGGCTCCAGTCGACCCAGTCTGCAAA
>JALQTQ010000403.1 GCA_023263995.1 Akkermansiaceae bacterium
GCCGGATCAAGAGGAAGTAGAACATGATGACCATGAGAACGATCATCACGATAGGATTACCGAGGAGTCCGGGGTTGCCTTGAGCAAGGAGGGAAGAGGAAAATTCAGTCACGGGGAAGAAAATAGCGATTTGTTTCCAAACTGCCAGAGGCGAGTTGGAGGGGAACGGAAAAAACAAGGATTGGCCAAGGAAAGCAACTCTAAACCGCCTGATTTCAGGTGGAATCAGGGGTCATTCCGCCGAGGCCGTGTAGCGGGCCACGAATTCACGTTGAAATTCCCGGAATCGACCGGCCGCGATGGCATCGCGGGCTTTCATCATCAACTGAAGGTAAAAGTGCAGGTTGTGAAAGGAGAGAACCCGTTGGGCGATGATTTCCCCGGCGCGGAAACTATGGCGAAGAAAGGCTCGGGAGAAGCGGGAGACGTGCGGGTAGGCATCTTCCGACAAGGGAGCCGGATCAAACTCGAATTGTTTGTTTTTGATGTGGATGGGACCGTCTGGCGTGAAGGCTAGGCCATGGCGGGCGCAGCGGGTGGGGTGGACGCAATCGAACATGTCGACGCCCTGGCCGATCATTTCGAGGAGTTGGGTTGGAGTTCCCAGCCCCATGGCGTATCTGGGTTTGTCGATCGGGAGAAAAGGCTCGGCATTTCGAATCGCCGCAAACATTTCTTCCTCAGGTTCACCGACCGAAACCCCGCCAATAGCGTAACCGTCGAAATCGAGGTCGACAAGTTCGCGGGCTGACTTTTCGCGGAGGTCGGGATAAACGCTGCCCTGCACGATCCCGAAGTGGAGTTGGCGGCCAATTCCGCTTTGCGGGCGGTTTTGTTCAATCCAGTCGCGGCAGCGTCGGGCCCAGCGAGTGGTCAGAGCGGTCGATTCCTCGGCGTAGGACCTTTCGCAGGGGTAGGGGGGGCATTCGTCGAAGAGCATCGCGATGTCCGAGCCGAAAACGGCTTGGATTTCCATGCTCTTTTCGGGGCTGAGCATCATGCGGGTGCCATCGAGATGGCTCTGGAATTGCACTCCTTGCTCGCTGATCTTGCGGATCTTGGAGAGCGACCAGACTTGGAAGCCGCCGGAATCAGTGAGCATGGGACCGTCCCAAGTGGTGAAGGCATGGAGGCCACCGAGTTTTTCGATGACCTCGGTGCCCGGCCGAAGCCAAAGGTGGTAGGTATTGCCAAGGATGATTTGAGCTTCCATGGCGTGAAGGTCTTCAGGGTGGAGCGTCTTGACCGACCCCTGAGTTCCCACTGGCATGAAGATCGGAGTGTTGATGACTCCGTGAGGCGTGGTCAAGCGTCCGCAACGGGCCTTGCTGTCGGGATCAGTGTGCAGGAGTTCAAACATCGCGTTGTGGCGACGTCAGGTTGGCAGGAATTCCAGAGGAGGATGAACCACGAAATTGACGAAAGGAACGAAAAGCAAGGAAGTGCAATGAAGATTGTCATACGGTCAGCTTTGGTCAGACTGGACGAGGAAGCGCCACACCATGGATGACCCGTCCCGATTACCTCAACCGTCCAAGATCATCGCGGTTGGACAAAACTACGCCGCCCACGCCCGTGAACTCGGCAGCCCGATCCCCGAAGAGCCGGTCCTGTTTCAAAAGGCCTCGAGTAGCTGGTCCGGTGCCTTTGATCCGGTGGAACTGCCGCCGGGCGCGGAAATGCTCGACTATGAAGTGGAGCTGGGGGTCGTCATTGGAAAACGGGCCAAGCGTGTGACGGAAGACGAGGCCATGAATTTCGTGGAAGGATACCTGGTGCTGTGCGACTACTCCGAGCGGAGTTGGCAAAAGGACCGGGGTGGACAGTTCACCAAAGGCAAGAGTCACGATGGCTTCTGTCCGGCTGGCCCACGTCTGGTGTCCCGTGACGAGATTGCCGACCCGCAGAGCCTGCGGATTTGGTCGAAGGTGAACGGAGAGCTCCGACAGGAGAGCTCCACCGGAGACATGATCTTCGGGGTGCGGCAGCTCGTCAGTTACATCTCATCTTTCATGACCCTACTCCCGGGCGACGTCATCGCCACCGGGACACCGGCAGGCGTGGGCGCAGGAATGTCACCGCCCTGTTTTTTGAAGCCCGGCGATGTGGTGGAACTGGGAATCGAGGGCATCGGGGAAATCCGGCAGGAGATTATCGCCACAAGCTAAGATCAGGAAAATGGTGCCTGGCTGGATAACTTCACACAATATATATAATGCGGAGTTCGATACAAAGACCCTACCCCCGTCTCTTTGTTCAGGGGCTTTTGAA
>JALQTQ010000404.1 GCA_023263995.1 Akkermansiaceae bacterium
TGACCTGCGGTGTAGCTCGGCGCAACGACAGCCGCGCCTTGCTGAGCCGCTGATGACCCACCCGGAACAGTGAGGGGGTCAAAGTCACCGCTGAGCGGACGGCTTAAATTCTTGAAAGCCCCGCACGACGCCAAAAGCAAAGATGCGGCTCCGAAAGTCAGAATAGAAGGCGTTTTCATCGTTGCAAAAGATGGAACACAAAAAAGCCGAGGTCAATGGCAATCGGACCGCTTGCGATCGACCGAAGGAGAAGCCAGAGGCCGCCGACCACCACCAGACCCAGAGAGCGAGCCAGATAAACCGTCTAACCAACCCCAAGCTCTTCACCCAGCTCGTCTTCGACGTAACTGATTTCGCGGGCCTGCAACCCATGGTCACGGATGCCCTGCAACGTCCGCATCGATCCCCGTCGGGTGCCCGGCCCTTTGACTTTCTTAACCGCGGTCTCAACCAACATGGGAGTCAAGGCAGCCAGGCCAAGGCAGGCCAGCGATAGCCCAACCGGGCGACGAACCCGAGGACTCATGGCATCTGACACGAGAATCCCCGCCGCTGCCCCAAGCACCGCCGGAGCAAAAGCCGCCGTCGTATCTACCCAATCCTTTTCCTCGTATGAGTCTCGCATGGCGCAAAACTAGCGCACCACCATCCACATCGAAACCAAAAAAGACCGTGCCTCATCTTTTGACATCACTCCACACTCCCGGTTAGATCCTCCGCGCATGAGTTCCCAATATGCTCTTATTCTAGCCGGCGGAAGTGGCACCCGCTTCTGGCCCCTCAGCCGGAACGCCAAGCCCAAACAACTGCTCAATCTGTTCGATGAATCCACCCTGCTGGACCAGACAATCGCGCGTCTCTCCGGGCTCATCCCGATCGAAAATATCCTCATCCTCACCAACCGCCTCCAAGAAGACGAGGTTCGTAAGGTGGCACACCTGCTCCCGCCCGAAAACATCTTTGCCGAACCTGCCAAACGCGACACGGCACCGGCAGTCGCCCTCGGCATCGGACTCATAGCGGCACGCGATCCCGACGCCACGATGGCGGTCCTCCCTTCCGACCAGCTCATTCAAGACACCGCCGCTTTCCAATCGGTCCTCTCCGACAGCCTGTCGATCGCCGCCACCACTGAAGCCCTTGTGACCATTGGGATCAAACCAACCTGGCCCTGCCCGTCCTACGGATACATCGAACGAGGAAAACCCGCCACCCTTGCTCTAGACCTAGCCCATGAGGCCTTCGAAGTCTCCTGCTTCCGCGAAAAACCCAACCCCGAACTGGCCGAACAATTCCTGCGTCAGGGCAATTTTGCTTGGAATGCCGGGATGTTTGTCTGGTCACTCAAAACCGTCACTGCGGAGCTGCAACGTCACACCCCGCAACTGGCCGGGTTCATCGAAAACCTCAAGAAGGCTTCCGATCCTGCCTCCATCATCGCAGACCACTTCCCGCGACTCACCCCCATTTCCATCGACTACGCTCTCATGGAAAAGGCATCCCAAGTGCTCAACATTCAGGCCACCTTTGATTGGGACGATGTCGGCTCCTGGATCTCGGTCGCAAAATACCTCAATACCCAAGGTAATCATAACCAGACAAACGACGAAATCACCGAAATCGATTCCGAAAACAACATCATCTTCAATGCCCGCAAAGAGGCTCGTATTGCCCTGCTCGGAGTCGATGATCTCATCGTGGTGCAAACCGCCGATGCCCTCCTCATCGCCAACCGGCACCAAGCCGATGACATCAAGAAGCTGAGCGACCGCCTCCCCGAGGAATTACTCTAACGATCAGTGAAAGCGCCCTGTTTCTCGTGATGAGCCAAGCAACTGAACCTGTCTTCCGCTTCGTTCTCTTTTTCTGCCTGATTGGCGTCTTCCTGATCATTTGGGGAATCGCCGACCGACGTGACCTTCTCGCCCTCTCCGGCACCATCCTCGTGGCGACCGGCATCAATGCCATCGCGCGTCTGGTCAAATGATCTTGTCCTGACCGAATTCCTTTCGCCGGAGCACCCACGAGAGAACGATCCAGCCTCCCCCCACCCCGAGCCCGGTCGCGGCAAACCAGTCGCCGAAGGCTGCATAAAGCGTCACCTCACCATCGGTCGGAACGTAGACCGATGCGAGGAGAAAGCCGCGATGAAAGTGACTTCCCTTGTCATCGACCAACTGGCGCTTCTCCCCGGTGAAGGGGTCCACCAGTGAGCCGGTCACCGAGACTACGCCAGTCACCCCGCGATTGGCGCAGCGCAC
>JALQTQ010000405.1 GCA_023263995.1 Akkermansiaceae bacterium
ATCGAGGCCCTGAAACGCCTCCACCCCGACAAGAGCGTCATGCTCATCGCCGAAAAAGGCACGATGGGAGTGGGCTCGTCCCGCATGTCGGGTGTCAACAATGTCGCCCTCTGGACCGGCAAACCAGCCAGCCCCTACGTCCCCTTCGTCAACATCTTCCCCATCGTGGCGGGCACGAACGGAATCTCCCCGATCTTCCTCACCACCGTGAGCGTCACCGGAGGCATCGGCATCGACCTCAAGAACTGGGTCAAGAAACTCGATACCAACGGCAAACCGATCCTCGACGAAAATGGAGATCCCATTCTCGAGCAAGCCTACTCGGTGGAAACCGGCACCGTCCTTACCATCAATACCAAGGACAAAAAGCTTTACCTCGATGACGCCGAGTTGGTTGACATTTCTTCCGCTCTGACCCCGCAAAAGGTCGAGTTCATCAAAGCCGGTGGCTCATACGCCGTGGTTTTTGGCAAGAAACTGCAAAGCTTCGCGGCGGCGACCTTGGGAGTGGAACCCACTCCGGTCTTCGCTCCCTCCAAGGAAATCTCCCACCAAGGGCAGGGCCTGACTGCCGTCGAAAAGATCTTCAACCGAAACGTGGTCGGTAGCACCCCGGGCCTGACCCTCCACGCGGGATCGGATGTCCGCGTCAAGGTCAACATTGTGGGATCTCAAGACACCACCGGGCTGATGACCGCCCAGGAACTCGAAGCCATGGCCGCCACCGTGATTTCCCCCACCGTCGATGGTGCCTACCAGTCGGGTTGCCACACCGCTTCGGTCTGGGACAAGAAAGCTCAGGCCAATATCCCCAAGCTGATGTCGTTCATGAACGGGTTTGGGCTGATCACGGCGCGCGACCCAAAGGCCGAGTACCACGCCATGACCGATGTGATCCACAAGGTCCTCAATGATCTCACGGTCGACGAATGGGCCATCATCATTGGGGGTGACTCCCACACCCGCATGTCCAAGGGGGTGGCCTTCGGGGCCGATTCGGGCACCGTTGCCCTCGCCCTCGCCACCGGCGAAGCCACCATGCCCATTCCCGAGTCGGTCAAGGTGACTTTCCGGGGAGAACTCAAATCATACATGGACTTCCGCGATGTGGTCCACGCCACCCAAGCCCAAATGCTCAAGAAGTTCGGCGAAAACGTCTTTCAGGGCCGGGTGATCGAAGTCCACATCGGCACCCTGCCCGCTGATCAGGCCTTCACCTTCACTGACTGGACTGCCGAGATGAAAGCCAAGGCCTCAATTTGCATTTCTCAAGACAACACCCTGATCGAGTCTCTCGAAACCGCCCGAGATCGCATCCAGATCATGATCGACAAGGGGATGGACAACGGGAAAAAGGTCCTACAGGGATTGGTCGACAAAGCCAATCAACGCATTGCCGAGATCAAATCCGGCGAGAAGCCAGCCCTCACCCCCGACGCTCATGCACGGTATGCCGCCGAGATGGTGGTGGATCTCGACGTCATCGATGAGCCCATGATCGCCGACCCCGATGTCAACAACGAGGATGTCTCCAAACGCTACACCCACGATGTCATCCGGGGACTTTCATACTACGGAGGAGAAAAGGCGGTCGACCTCGGCTTCGTCGGCTCCTGCATGGTCCACAAGGGCGACCTCAAAATCGTCGCGAAAATGCTCCGAAACCTCGAGGAGCAACAGGGCCGAGTGGAATTCCAGGCTCCCCTCGTGGTGGCTGCCCCGACCTACAATATCATCGATGAACTCAAAGCAGAGGGCGACTGGGACATCCTTCAGAAATACTCCGGCTTCGAATTCGACGACAATGCTCCAAAAAATGCGGCCCGCACCGAATACGAGAACATGATGTATCTCGAACGCCCCGGCTGCAACCTCTGCATGGGCAATCAGGAAAAGGCAGCCAAAGGAGATACCGTCATGGCCACCTCGACCCGCCTCTTCCAAGGTCGGGTAGTGGAGGATTCGGAGCGCAAAAAAGGTGAGTCTCTCCTTTCTTCGACCCCCGTGGTGGTCCTCTCGGCCATCCTGGGGCGCACCCCAACCCTCGAGGAATACAAGGCCGCCGTGGAAGGCATCAACCTCACCCACTTCGCCCCTCCCCTCACCGCGATGGCCTCTTAAAGCGGGGCTTTCCCCCGCCGACACCCTTCCCCGGTCTCCACATCGCTGTGGCACGGAGCCCCCGCCCCGCTTTTGCGGGGCGGAAACACCTTGCCGCCTTGCCCCGGGCCACCCTT
>JALQTQ010000406.1 GCA_023263995.1 Akkermansiaceae bacterium
GAGCCCGAGCAGCCGCGACTTTTTGGCCCGCCGCAATTCTCCCACGGCCGGCCAAGAATGCCTCGTGGCCGCCCCCTACTCCGGCAAGCTCTCGAACTTCAGTGAAACCCTGACCCTCCGCGACGATCAAGCTCAGGTGGTGGACCGCTTGGTCACTCCGAACAACCCAAGCGACGCCCAACTTCACCTGGTCATCAGCGAGATCATGTACCATCCGGCCGAGCCCAACCCCGATGCCGAATATCTTGAACTGATGAACATCAGCGAGACCCTGACTCTCGATCTCTCGGGGATTCACTTCACCGCCGGGATTGATTTCACCTTCCCACCGGGAAGCACGCTGGCCCCGGGGGAACGAACCTTGGTGGTCCTTGATCAGGTCGCCTTCGAAACTGTCCATGGCCCCGGACTCCCCATCGCCGGGACCTTCCAAAATGCCTCCCGACTCAACAACGGGAGTGACCGCCTCAAGCTGGAAGACGCCAATAACAGCACCATCCGAGAGTTCACTTACGACGATATCGCCCCCTGGCCCGCTGGCCCCGACGGCAAGGGCTTCAGCCTGGTCCTGGCAGATCCCGCGAGCGCTCCCGACCACAATCTGGCCGAGAACTGGCAGCAAAGCCTCATGATCGGGGGCACTCCGGGTCATCCCCCCGCGACCGGAGGCTTCACCGGAGACCCCACTGCGGATGATGACCGCGACGGCCTTCCCGCCCTCCTCGAGTATGCCTTCGGAACTCCGGACAATCTGGCCAACCCGAATCCCGTCCGCCTGTCCTTCAATGGCCCCTCCCTTCGCGTGGAAACCTCCCTGAACGAAAACGCCCGCGGCATCGAGATCATCCTCGAAAGCTCATCGGATCTCACGAACTGGTCTCCCACCGCCGATCTCACCACAATCATGCGCTCTTCCAACGGCGATGGCACGGAACAAGTGATCTACGAAAGCACCTCCGGCCTCCCGGCAGCCCAAAACCGACTCTTCTTCCGTTTCAAGGTACGAATGATTCCATAGCCCCTCCCGGCCGCCGGCCACCCCTGCCCTTTCATCGTCGACACGGACCGACAAGGCCGCCAGAATCTCCACGATGATTCCCCCATCCCGGTTCGTCCACTTCCTTCCGCTCACTCTGTTCCCCACGACTCTCTTGGGCGACGACCCGGAGGGCGAAAACAACCTGGCAGCACAATCCCCACTGCCCTCGGGAGTCGGCTTGGCCGCACATTACCCGGCAGATCAGAACATCAGGAAGCACCCCGCCGTCATTTTTGCCGAGGACTTCGAAAGCGGCGATTTCCGTAAGCGATGGGATTCCACGCGCGATCAAACGGGAGAGGTGCTCAGCGACATCGCTCCGCAGGACCCTCGTCTCGGCAAGCAGGCCCTCCGCGTCACCGCCACCCTGGGCCAAAACACCGGGGGAGGACTTACCAAGTGGTTTCAGTCGGCGGACACCCTCTTCATCCGCTTCTACTGTCGCTTCCACGAGACGTGCGACTACGTCCACCATTTTGTCACCCTCCGCGCCAACAGGAGCCTGCAGGGAAAAGGTCAATGGAGTGGCTTCGGCGGAGCGGGACTGAAGCCGGCAGGCGACGAGCGATTCTCGACCGCCCTCGAACCCTGGGGCAACTGGGGCCGCCACCCGGCACCGGGTCGATGGAATTTCTATTCCTACTGGCACGAGATGAGAAAAAGCCCCGACGGGAAATACTGGGGCAATGCCTTCCGGCCCGCTGATCAACCCGACATCGTGAAGGAAAGCTGGATCTGCGCCGAGTTCATGCTGAAACACAACACTCCGGGCAAACCGGATGGCGAACAGGCCTACTGGATCGACGGCGTCCTGCAAGGACATTGGACCGGAATCAACTGGCGAAGCTCCCCCACCTTGCAAGCCAACGCCCTCACCCTGGAGACCTACATCACCGAACGATGGACCAAAAACCCAGTCAACCTCGTGGATTTCGACAATCTCGTCATCGCCAAGAGCTACATCGGCCCCGCCCCAGCCAAACAATAGGTCCGCGCCTTCAACCCGATCCTTCAGGAATTCCGCCACCAATCGGCATCGCGCTCCCACGGTTGCCGGTCGACCTCCCCGCTTCCAGCCACTTTTTCCTCAGGCTCAGCCTCCTCAACTCCCTCATCTTCCCCGGCCATCAATTCGGCAATCTCGTCCTTCTTTCCCGCATTCTTCATCAGGGAGAAAAGGATAGTCAT
>JALQTQ010000407.1 GCA_023263995.1 Akkermansiaceae bacterium
GGCTACGAATTTACTTTGTCCAATCGTCGATGCGGCTCTGGTGGGCCGCGAAGAGTTCATCGGTCGAGCCGTGGATGGTGATTCCCTTGATGTGGTCGCCTCCTTTGATGGCATCGACGACATCCTGCCCCTCGGTCACCTCGCCGAAGACGGTGTGCTTTCCGTCGAGGTGGGGAGTGGGGAGGTGGGTGATGAAGAATTGGGACCCGTTGGTGTTGGGGCCGGCGTTGGCCATGGAGAGAATGCCGGGCTTGTCGTGACGGCGGTGCGGCTTGCATTCGCACTCGAACTTATAACCCGGGTTCCCCCGCCCGCTGCCTTCGGGGCAGCCGCTCTGAATCATGAAGTTTGGGATGACCCGGTGGAAGTTGAGGCCATCGTAGAAGCCTTTGGAGGCCAGGTGGAGGAAGGAGGTCACCGTGACCGGGGCGTCGTCAGGAAAAAGGGTGAGGTGGATATCACCCTTGTCGGTGTGGATAGTAATTTTGATGTCGTCCATGGGCCCGGGACGCTAGCGCAGATTCCTAGGGAGGAAAGCCTCTTTCACGCCAGGCTAGCGGCAACTGTCGAGGAGTTGGTCGACAAAAAGAGTAATGTTGAGCATCGCGGTGTGGAATGGCGAGTCATCGAGGACCACAAGGGTCCCGCGGGCTTCCGAAACGAGCCGGGCGGCAGTGTCGATGGCATCGGCCATGGCCCCTTCATATTCTGCGATTCCCACCAACACCGGGAGGTCGAGCGGCTGCTGTTCGATGATGCGGCGGGAGAGTTGCTCTTTTTGCTTCGGGTTGGCTCGCTCCAGCAGATTGAGGATGGGGAGGGTCAGCTTGCCCTTCTCGAGGTCGGTGCCCAAGGTTTTCCCCACCTGATCTTCCGAGCCGATGAGATCCAAGACGTCATCGTAAATTTGGTAGGCTGTCCCAAGCTTCATTCCGTAGTCGAACATGGGGTCGGAGATCGATTCGGGCACCCCCGAAATGACGGCCGCAAGCTTCGATGCAGCGGCGAAAAGAGCCCCCGTTTTCATCTCGATCATGCGGAAGTAGTCCGCCTTGGTGACATTGAGGTCGAAGCGCCTTTGGGTTTGCAGGATTTCCCCTTGGCAAACCTCGCGCGCGGCCAAACTGATGGCGCGGCTCAGAGCAAGATCGTTGAAGTCGGTTGAGAGCTTCAGGGCGTGTGAAAAGAGGGCATCGCCGAGCAGGACGGCCATGCCGTTTCCCCACTTTGAATTGGCGGTGGGCACCTTGCGCCGCGAAGCGGCTCCGTCGATGATATCATCGTGCACCAGGGTGGCCATGTGGATGAGCTCAAGAATCACGCCAAGGTCGAGGTGCTCATTGCGCAGGCCTCCGGTGGCCCCTCCGGCAAGAATTGCCAAAGCCGGGCGGATGCGTTTCCCGCTCGTGTCGCAAATGTATTCCATGTAGGGCTCCACCCCTGGGTCAAAGTCCTTGACCTGGGCGAGGATCCGAGCCTCAACCTCTTCGATATACGGACGAATAAGATCAAAGGGGAAGAGCTCGGGATTAGCAATTTCGCGATTCAGTGGCATCGACACCGGCAACTTTCATTAGTTACTGAAAATTGCAACTTTTTAGGATAAAAATGCAGATTTGGTCCGCTCTTGGCCCCGGGGCTTGGGGTGATTCCACACCATTGCCCTTTTTGTAATTAACAATCCGAACCGAACCGTTACGATCCTGCCCTGTTATGAAGATGAAACCTTTCGCCCTCTCCTTGCTTGTCGGCAGCAGCCTGAGTCTCCCGTCGTGGGGAGAGCCGGGTGAGCACTTGATTCAAAATCCGGCTGGGAAGGACCTCGTCGCGCCGTCGCAAGTGACGGCAAAGTTGGGTTTTGCGGCTCACTTGCCCAAAAACACCGAGGGCTACTTTTCCCTGATGGGAGCCTTTGATCTCTTCGAGCGCTTGCAGAAAACCGAGCTGGGTAAGCTGGTGCTTGGTCTCATGGAGGACCAAGGGCTTTCCCCCGAACAGTTAGAAGGAAGCGAAGAGTTCGCCATCTTCAAGGCAGTGGTTGGGGAAGAGATTTTCCTTGCCTTTGGTGACACTGCGGGAGAGCAGGCGGTCAACCTCAACGCTGTCAACAGCTCTTATAATCACCACACCATGAAGATGCTGGTCAAGATGGTGGAAATCAGCCTGAAACCCCAGCAGGACTTCACGGAAATGGAATCGGTCTTCAAGGGAATGATG
>JALQTQ010000408.1 GCA_023263995.1 Akkermansiaceae bacterium
GCAGGCCACGATTGGTGTACTTCTTGGCAATGGAGATCACGAGGCGCAGGTTGGCCTCGACCATTTCGTCCTTGGCTTTGCGGGCCTTGCGCATCCAAAGGCGCAGGTTCGCATTGGTTTCGTCGAATTGCTCCACGGTGTGCCAAGCTTCGAGCGAGAGTTCCTTGATCGCGGTGTCGGCCTCGATGCTCTTTTTGCGCGCGTATTTCCAAATCTTGTCCTGATATTCCCCCACGACGTCGCAGAAGTCTTCGATGACCTTCTGTTTGAAGTAGAATCGGCCGTAGAGGCGGGCGATGGTCTGGAGATTTTTGGCCAGAACCGTTTCGAGTTTCTTTTTGCCGCGAGGGGATTTGGCTGAAAGTTTCTTGATGATTGCCGTGGTCTCATCATGGGTCGTGCGGACCTGTTCGCAGAGCTTCGGCAAGGCTTTCATGTAGCGTTCGCGGCTCTCGATTTTTTTGTCGAGGATGACACGATCGAAGCGCTCTTTGCCGCGCATCAGTTTGTCGGCGAGGGCGAGGTATCCGTTGGCGGTGAAACCGAAGAGGTGGAGGTATTTTTGCACCTCGATTTCAGCGTCCTCGATGCGCTTCGAGATTTCCACTTCCTGTTCACGGGTGAGGAGAGGGACTTGGCCCATCTGCTTCAGATACATCCGGACAGGGTCGTCGAGGATGTCCAGTTTCTGTTCTTTGCCGTCCTCTTCGGTATCAAGATCACCCTTTTTCTTATCCTTGAAACGGTCGACCTCGGAGGCATCGATGATGTCGAATTCCATCTGGCGAAGGCGCTCGAGGATGGCGTCGACGTCGCTCGGTTCGACTAGGTCCTTGGGGAGGATCTCGTGGATATCGTCGTAAGTGAGGTATTCTTGCTCTTTGGCAAGCTTGATCAATTCGCGGATTTTTTCCTGAATCTCCGGTTCATCGATGCGGTTCTTCACCTTCTTGCTGGCGGAAGGGACGCGAGCAGCGCTCGCCTTTACCGGGGTCGGCGTTGCTGCGGCGGGCTCTTGCGGGGCGGATTTTTTGGGAGAAGGTTTTTTGGCCACTTTTTGAGCCGGGGCCTGCTTGGTCGCCTTCTTGGCCGGAGCCTGTTTGTTGGCTTTCTTGGTCGCCTTCTTGGCTGGGGCTTTCTTGGCCGCCTTGGTGGTCACTTTCGGGGTGGTCGTTTTGGCGCTTTTGGTGGCGGCAGCCTTCTTGGCAGCTTTTTTCGCTGAGACTTTCTTAACGGCTTTTTTTGCGGTCGGTTTCTTGTTGGCCATGATCGGAGTGGACGAAGAAGCAGCGTGAGGGACACACTTCACCTAGAGTAGGTCAAGCAGGTTTTTCTGCGAGGCGCTGTTTCTTCGCGACGATCTCAGTTTGGTCAAGTTTTTTTCTGTTGCGCTTGACCACGAAATACGATGTGGCCGCCCTGATCGCGAGGGAACCGGGCCGAGGAGGGGGCAGGTCGGCTGTCGCTTGTCTGGCATGCTCTTTGGGAGGAAATTACCAGTCGGTGCCGAGCTTGTAGGCCCGGGCGATTTGGAGAAGGTCGGACCGCATGGGCCATTCGTCGCAGCGCTCGCTGACGGTGTGGCGCTGGCTTGCTCCCTTGAGGAGCATGCACCCGGTGTTGTCACCGAGTTGGCGTACCGTCTCGATTTCTTGAGGTGGCAGTTTGACGATGGGAAGTTGGGCCATTTCCTCGATTTTGCTCTCGATTGAACGGGCGTTATGTCCGGGTTCCTGGACGAAAGTGGGGATGACGCATTTCACGGCCGGGTGGGACAAGTTCCAGTTGGCGGCGTATTGCAAGGGGGTCAGGCCGTGGGCTTCTGCCATGGGGCGGATGCGCTCCACAAAATCAGATCCCCGTTGGATCCAGTCGCCGGGGCGGTAAGCTCGATGGTCGCCCGGTTTGAATTCGTGCCCTGGCTTGAGTTCATCGTAAAAGACTCCGCCATGGTCGAGGACGCGGGTGATGACCTTGACTCCGAAGCGTTCAGCGGCCTCGAGAGAGAGGCTGGCGGGCCACGGTTCGAGGGGGTTGAGGATGACCATGGCCCAGTCGATGAGGTGACCGAAGTTTTCGTAGGCCTGCACCAGGTCCGGGACGAAGCCGTTGGCGGGCCCCGGGGCGATGCCGATCTGGCGGGTCAGGCCTTTTCGGCGCAGTTGATCCATTCCTTCCCAGACCACCGGACTGGTGTAACCGATTTCATC
>JALQTQ010000409.1 GCA_023263995.1 Akkermansiaceae bacterium
CATCAAATCTACTTACGACGGTAGATTCCTCCGGAGCAGCTCCCGAATACTCCACTTGAGCCCGCTCGGTTCCCAGCCCTCGGGAGGGGTGATTGAGAACCATTCCTTGGCGGCGATCTCGTCCACGACCTCCCGGTAATTGCGGAAGACGATCTTCGGCGAGTTACCAGCCTCCAGAGAGGTTCGGGCGACGTCCCCGGTCTCTGCCACCCGGTAGCTGATGAAGGAGTGTCTGAGGGCATTCTGACGCCATCCGCCGGGGATCTGCGCTTTGATGGCAGTGTCTCCCATCGCTCCCGATGGATCGGCCATGGTGATGATCTGACCGGACTCCTGTCGCCACGGGGCCAACCATGCCTTGAGGTTTTCAGTCAGCGGGGCCAACCGCCTGGCCGCCGTCTTTGCCTTCTTTCCGGCAATCTCAATGTGGCCGCGGTCCCATTTGATGTCCTCCCAATCAAGCCGACGGATTTCGGCGGAGCGAATCCCGGCGAAGGCACCGATGGCGAGGAGCGGGAGAAGCCGGGCATTCGCTGCCAGGAGAATCCTCTCCATCTCATCCGGGGTGTAGATGGTGACTGCCTTGTCAGGCACCTTGAATGTTTCGCTTTGTTCGGCGGCCGTCTTCCGGTCGGGGTGGAGGTAGCCCTGCTTTTTGGCAAAGCGGAACATGGTCACGATATTCCGGCGGATGGTATTCCGGCTCACCGGCCCCAGTCCCTCAAGCCCGGTCAGGAAGCGGTTGATGTCAGGTGCGGTGACTTCGTCGATGTTTCCAGTCACGGACCTGCAAAACCGTTTGAGGTTGAGCCCACACGCTCGGACGTAGTGGTCACTCACCCCGCTGAGCCGACGCGACTCGACAAATTCGGCTGCCACCTCCTCAACCGTCTTCACGGCGGTCAGGATCGACCGGTTGGCGGCGTAGAACCTGACGGCATCAGAGAGGGGAATGTCGTCTCCGGCGGTCTTGCGGGCGCTCGCCCATTCGTCCATTGCGGCGGTCAGGCTCACCCCGAACTTTTCAGCAACCTTCTCGCAGTGGCGGAGCAGCTCCAGGTTCCGTTTCGTTGCCTCGGTCCCGGTGGCAAATCCATTCTCCAACCGAACGCTGACCTGCTGGGCGATCAATCTGGCCTCGTCCATGCAGGCGAGGTGTTTGGTCCGTCTCCGCCCGTCCTCGCGCCAGTAGAGCGAGAACATCGGGTAGCCGTCCTTTCGATTGACGGTGTAGATCTTGACTCTTGCGGGACCTGTTCCGATCTCCACGACGCCGTTGCGGCGTTTGCGTTTCCGGGCCATACGACCCGGTTTTCGTGTCAAGTGTGCTGGAATTTGTGCTGGAGAGTCCGGGGCAGGCCCCTCGGAATCAGCTGATTCCCTTGATTTAGAGGCACTTGAGCAAGTGCCATCGGATGATGGCGGACCGGGAGGGATTCGAACCCTCGATTCAAAGAAGGCCCTTTCGCAAGAGTTCGCGATGGTTCTTTTTCCTTATTCTACGGGGATTTGAGTCTTGCGCGAACTCCCGCGAACTGTAACGTCCGGTCTAAGTCACGGTCTAAGTTTCCGGGACTCGAACCTAACAGAACGCAAAACCAATGGCATTTATCTGGAAAGCTCCCGCCTCGAAATTTTGGCAAGCCGGATGGCGGGATGAGGACGGCAAGAGGCGGAACAAATCCACGAAGCTGGTCGCCAAGGAATCGACCCGCAGGAAGGCCGAAAGGATGGCCGA
The DNA here is from genome assembly GCA_023263995.1 of Akkermansiaceae bacterium. Lineage (GTDB taxonomy): Bacteria > Verrucomicrobiota > Verrucomicrobiia > Verrucomicrobiales > Akkermansiaceae > SW10. The sequence goes on from JALQTQ010000409.1 coordinate 1,739, forward strand.
CCTTTTCGAGGAAGCCGCCAACAACCGAAGGACGGCAAAGCACCTCCGGCTGGCCGTTAGCGAGCTTCAGAAAGAGATCACCGGGGAAACCCTCACCATTCCCTCTTTCGACAAGTTCGCCGAGGACTTCCTCGAAGGGAAGCAAGGCGAGACGGGCAAGGCAACGATGGCCTTTTATCGGACAGCCGTCCGGGATTTCTCCTCTTGGCTTGGCGTGAAATCGGGCGAGGAAATTCTCGCAATTACAGACAAAGACCTCAAAAAATACCGCAATGAGCTTCAAACCAAGATTGCGGCCACAACGGCGACGAACCGCCTAAAAGCCCTTCGCGCAATCTTCACGGCGGCCATGAAGAAAGGCTTCGTGGATGCCGACCCCACGGCGGACATGAAGTTTACTCGCAAAAACAAGGCTGGGGCCGACAGCGTAAAGAAACGGCCCTTCACCGTTCCCGAGATGAAAGCCGTT
>JALQTQ010000040.1:0-4454 GCA_023263995.1 Akkermansiaceae bacterium
GGATCCGCAGGATCCTGCAAGGTCACGAAGGCCGCCCCCACCCCCATCAAAGCCACCGCCGCCACCGCGCGCCAGCCGGGACGGAAGGACCCACTTGGCGATCGCCCCGCAAGCGGAGAGAGAGGCACCACCTTTTCCTCGACGGGAACTTTCTCATGCCATCGCGACATCGCGTCGTCCAAGCGCCCGATCATGTTTTCGGGCATTCCGTGGGGTAAGAGTTCGCGCAAGGTTTCTTCAAGAGCCGCAAGCTCACCATTCAAGGTGGGGTGGAGAATGGACTCCGAGGGCCGATCTTTCACCCGACTTCCCACCTCATCCATCGCACCCGCCAACCGGTCCAAGAGAGGGCCGGACAAGGGCGAGGGCTGCATCGACTTCAAGGTCTCCTCGACGACTGTCTCATTTGCATCCATTGTGTGTTCTCGTTTATGTTGTGTGAATGTCCGCCACTTTCATCAAAGATCGCCCTTGAGGCGGGCGGTCGCCAATTGCTTACGGAGAGCCTCGATACCATATCGATATCGCGAGGCCGCCGTGTTCAAGGAAATTCCAAGAGCTTTTCCGATGTCAGCAAAGGTCTGCTCGCCCCACAACTTCATTGTGATGACCTCGGCAAACTTTTTCGGCAGGCTTCGTAAGCCCTCTTCAAGAATCCTGCGGGTTTCATCACGACTCTCGCCTTCCTCGAAAAGAGGCAGCTCGATGTCTCGCTTGAGCCCCTGATCATCCCGAACGACAGACGCCTCCCTTTTCCGTCTCCGATCGTCTTTTCGTCCCAAGTCAATGGCTTCCCGACGGATCTGGGTATAAAGAAAGGAAGGCCAAGCGTCGACCCCTCCCACGAACGTCCCTTCCTCAACCTTGCGGGCTAATTTGACGAGAGCCTCTTGGAGAACATCCTCGGCATCAGCCAGCGAACGGGTCTGTTGCCGAGCAAAGAGCAAAAACTTCGATCCATTCTCTTCTAACCAAGGGCGGAAGCGGCTCTGAGGCGATTTTCGGTGCGCTGCAACATTCATCATTACGAGAGTTTTTCCGGGCAAGCGTCCCAGGCACGGGTATTTGTCTCAGCAGGGACGATGAATTTATTTTGGCTTTTTACAACGGGCGAAGACCAGAGGTAGAGCGAACGCCCCACTCGTCGGACTCTTCGGGGGAAGCTGAAGATCACACCCCGACCAACTCACCGACGGGCTCTCCACTCATCGCCTCGATCACGTAGGCTGAAGGACGGAAATTCTCGATGATAACCTCGGTGCGGTCGCTCCATTTCATCCTGACCTCCTTGACGTTGAAGTTCGGCGTTTTATGGGGGGCGAAGAGGATGTCATCGTGGGTGCTGTTTTCGTGCTTCTTGAACATCCCGGGCACGATGTCTCCCCCGAGATGATCGTCACGCCCGGTCGCCAGGTGACAGGTGCCCAGGACCTTCTCGTCTTGGATATCTTGGTAAGAAACTGGCAGCACTTGGGTGCCAAAACCCAGCTCGCCCAGAGTTCCGGTCATCGGATCGTCAGCCAAGCGGGCATTGTGCTCGTCAATCGTCGCTTGATTGCCCTCAATCAACGTCGACTTCACGACATCGCGATCGATCACGTCGAGCACCCCGAGAGTTCCATCAGCGTATTTCATCGGAAATTTCCCCCGGGCATCGCGGGGCACAAAATAGACCTCGCCAGCCGGCAAATTTGCAATATCGGGCTGGGTCCCTCGGCACAAACCGTGGGACTTTTGGGCCTCCTGCCCACCCAAGCCGAGCCAAGCGGTCAGGATCTCGCCGGTTTCAAGTTCGAAGTCGATCTCCACCTCGTCAGCCTTGGTCAAGGCGGTCCGCATGCGCTCGGCATCGTCGGAAACCTGCTGGTAGTCCACCGCCAATCCCGAACTGAGAATCACGTCGTTCATGCCATGCATCGTCGCCCCTCGGAACTGGAACTCCTTGCACTTGGCCGTGAGTGGTGCGGTCGCAGACCACGTGGAAATGCAAAGGATGATGTCATACACGGGATAGATATCGCGATCGAGCGAGAGCTGGTTCCCGTCGGTATCCCAAACCTCGTCCTTGAGATCGAGATTGGAGCCGTGGGTGCATTGATAGGCAAACATTTCTCCGCCGGTCATCCCCAGTTCCTCAAGCACTCCGTCCTGCAGCCCTTCGTAAAAATGAATGAGGGCGTTATTCTGCACCTCGAACTCCGGCTTGCCACGAAAGGCAAAATCCTTGATCCAGCGGGCCGGATCCTCGAAATCGACCAGAATACAGACCCGGCAACCCTGGGTCGGGGCAAATACGGTATCCAGCAAACGAGTCAGGTCAAAGTCAGGAAAAACGCGCTTCTCGGGGTTGAGAAGAATCTCTTCACAAAGGTAGTCGGGCTTGATCATCTTCCAACCGTAATGGCCCCCCCTTTGTCTGCAAGTTAAGTTTTGGAAACAACATCACACTCCAAAGCCCTCGAGTGGATCATCTTGGTTCCGCAACGCCTCCAAGGCCTCGGTCATGTCCTCGAGTCCTTCCCAGACCTCGCGAATGACAAAAAAGGGAGCTCCATGCCTCACCACCAGCGCCAAGCAGTCACTCGGACGGGCGTCGAGCTCCACGATCTTTTTCTCCATGATCTCGTTCTCAGCCACCACGACAAGTCGGGCGTAAAACACCTCGGCCTCGTATTTCAGGATGGTGGCATGGAGGACCTCCGCGCCAAAGGCATCGAGAGTCTGCGCAAAAAGGTCATGCGAGAGGGGTCTCGGCGACGGGGTTTTCGACAGCACCGCGTTGATCGAAGCCCCGATCGCGGGATCGATATAGAAGACAATGACCTTGGAACCGTCACCCAGAAAGACGGCGCACCCGGCCGGAGTCGGGAGGAGAGCCACTGGCTCCACTCTGATCAAATCGGACATGCTGCAGAGTCATCCCTCAACGGCCAAAAAGCGAGAGTGCTTTTTTGCTAATACACATCACGGGCGTATCGCTTCTCCTTTTTCAAGGTCTTGAAGAACTCCACCGCTTCCTCCTCGCTTAGCCCGCCGTGACGTTGCGCAATGGTGTGCAAGGCACGATCGACATCCTTGGCCATCCGGGAGGCATCACCACACACATAGAAATACCCACCCCCTTGCAGCCACGACCACAGCTCCTCCCCGGCCTCCAGCATGCGATCCTGAACATAAACCTTCTTCGTCTGATCCCGCGAAAAGGCGAGGTCGAGGCGGGCGAGGGTTCCGTTGTCCAACCATCCGTTGATCTGCTCCTCGTAAATAAAGTCGGTGGCCCGGTGCGGATTTCCAAAGAAGAGCCAGTTTCGCCCCACGGCCTTGGTCGCCTCCCGTTCCTCCAAAAATGCTCGGAAGGGTGCCACCCCGGTCCCCGGTCCCACCATGATGACATCTTTCGATGGATCCTCGGGCAGGCGGAAGGCCTTGTTGTGATGAACAAACACTCCGGCGCACACATCACCCACCCGGTCGGAGAGGTAAGTCGAGCAGACCCCCCCGCGATCGCGATCATGAGAACGATAGCGGACAATGGCCACCGTGAGATGCACCTCGCCGGGATGAGCCTTGGGGCTGGAAGCAATAGAATACAAGCGAGGTTGCAATTTCTTCAGGGCCCCCACGAATTCCTCACCGTCCGAGAAATCGGCCGGATGATCATTGATGAGATCGATGAGCTCGCGCCCCCAACAAAAATCTTCGATTTCCTCTCGGGTCCCGGCCTCCACCAAGGCCCTCAGAAAGGGCGAACCAGAGCGCGCCGACCACGCCTCAAGGAGCTTTTTGTTCAGGCTGCGAATATCGTATGAGGTGATCAACGCCTCCCGCAGGGAAGCCTCACCGCCCCCGGGCAGAGGGACTTCCTCCTTCACGTTGAACGGCAGAAGGGGAAGAATCTCATCGACGATCTGAGCCGGGTTATGGGCCAAAACCCCGAGAGCATCCCCCACTTCATAATCCAATCCCGAGCCATCAAGGGACAATTCGACGTGGTAGGTTTCCCGTTCCGAGCCGTCTCCGTTGAGATCGTAGGAGTTCAGCACCGGTGCGGGGAAGGGATTCTTCTTCCCGTAGGCCTCTTCCTCCGCCTGCTCTACCGCCACCGTGGCTTCCTGCAGGCCCCCCATGGCCCCGATCACTCCCTGTTTCCACTCCGCAAATTCCTCGTCGTAATCAACATCACAGTCGATCCGCTTGAACATCCGCCTTGCTCCGAAGGCCTCAAGCCGCTGGTCAAACTCAATCCCACACTGACAGAAATCCGGATACTCGGAATCCCCGAGAGCAAAAACGGAATAATTGACCCCCTGGAGGCTGGGGACCTCATCGCCCATGAGATACCCATGCAGGTCAGCGGCATTGTCGGGCGGTTCCCCATCGCCGTAGGTACTGGTGATGATCAGGAGATTCTTTTCTCTCGGGAGACGACCCTTATCGTAGACCGCCATGTCAAA
>JALQTQ010000040.1:4464-18453 GCA_023263995.1 Akkermansiaceae bacterium
ATGTCAAAGACCTCGGGCTCGTAATTGCCGCCCTTCAAGACCTTCAGGAGCTTTTTGGCCACGCCCTCCGAATTTCCGGTCTGACTCCCCCACAGGATGGTCACGGGAATCGCCGGTCCTGTTGGCTCCACCGCCACGGTGTGGCCCGCAAGAGCCTTGCTCAAAAACTCACTCAGCCACGCCCGCTGCTCGGCGTTGAACGGGGCATTTTCAGGGATGACAATCGGTTGACTCATGACGAGGGTGGGAATCGAGGCACGTCCACGGCTTCCGGCGGGCCAAATTGGAGCTGCTTCCTGCGTTTTTCAAGCACCATTCGCCCGGAAAACCTAGGTAAGTACAAAAGCAGGCAGCGGACCAACTTTTCACCGTTTCCTCCAGCCCCTCAAAATCGCATCCTCCACCCCCTGATTCAGAAATTCTTCCAACGATTGCTTCATTTTCATCGGAAGAATGCGCGAGTCGTCCCTTCCCCCTCCGCCGCTGACAAACTGCACTTCCTTTTCTTCTCGTCCTGCCTTGCAGGGCTCCCCCACTTGCCCCACTATCGTGGCAACATCATTCCAACTCATGTTCCGTCGTCTCAAAAATCTCATCAAAGGCTTCTTCGGTCTCTTCATTGGAGGCCTCGAAAAACGAAACCCGGAGGCTCTCCTCGAAAACGAAAAGGAGAATCTTCGCAAACAAATCGCACAGTTCAACCAGGGGCTGGCCAGCCACGCCGGTCTCGTCGAGAAGTTGATGTCGAAAGCCCGCAAGCTCGATCGCGAGGAATCCGAACTCCGCGCCAAGACTGCCGCCAACCTAAAGGCCGGCAACCGGGAGGCCGCCGGGAAGCTTGCCCTGCAACTCCAGAAGGTGGACCGAGAACACGACGAGGTCCGCGCCCAGATGGAAGAAGCCGACACCCGCTACAAGGAGCTAGTGAAAGCGCGCGATGTCTCAGTCAAGCAGGCGAAAGACCGCATCGAACAACTCTCTCGCGACCTCGATGAAATGAAATCAACCAGAGCGATGGCCGACCTCAATGAGATGGCCTCCGGCATGATCACCGAGATCGGAGGATCAGGCGACACCCTCAACCGGCTCGAGGAAATGGTCGAAGACGAGCGCACCAAAGCGGCGGGCCGGGCCCGCGTGGCCCGCGATCAAATCGACATGTCTGGCATCAACGAAACGGCCGCTGAACAAGAAGCCCTCGCCGAACTCGCCCTCGCCGACTTCGCGGCTGCCGAAGGGATCGAGCTCGACCCGAGTGCCCCTGATGGCGACTCACCTTCTTCCCAAACCACCCGCGGCTCAATGGGACCAGCCAGCGAATCCCATTAACAGCGCCGACCAAAAACGCCGCTGACCGCTCTGGTCTGCGAGGCTTCTCGCTCTCAGCCTGATCAGCGGCGATTGGTCGATCAAAAAAAGGCCTGGCCGAACCATCCACGAAACATCCCAACCCGAGCACTCCCGGAACTTCCGGAACTCCCGTTCCTTCCGACCTCCCCGATTCTGACGACGTGGAATGAGCACCACCCTTCCCAACTGGGCCCGCGAGGTCATCGCCCGATACGAAAGCGGCTCCGTCGGATGCTTCGTTCTCCACGGCAATGTCAACGACCGCTTCCATCTACCCCAGACCAAGACCGGCATCGGGGCGCTTTCCGACTTCCTCGCTCAAGTCCTTCTGCCGCGGTTCGATGTCATCCTGACCTACGACCTTGGACGGGGGATCGAGATCACCCGCGGGCGCGAAATCTTCACCACCTGGCCCGGCCTCCCGAAAGAAGTCCAACTGCCCACGCAACCTCTCCAGGCCTCCCGCTTTCTCGGTCGATACCTCACCTACCTTCGCAACCTACGCCACCTCGGCTCCGAGGCCCCAAAAGTCGCTCTCATCCTGCAGGGAGCCCATCTCCTTTGCCCCGCCCTCCCCAACACCCTCAACTACGACCTCCACGCGCTTGCGAGCGTCTGGCAGACTTGGGCTTCCGACTCGAACCTCGCTCATCACGGTCAGGCTGTCTTTCTCCTCTCGGAAAACCTCACCGGCCTGCACCCGCTGGTCGCCCGGCACCCCGCCATCGCTCACCTCGAAATCCCCCTTCCCACCACCAGTGAACTCACCGGGGTGATGGAATTACTGGCCCCGTCCTGCCCCCATGCCCTCTCCGCAATCAAAGACCGCCTGCCCTGGGCTGCCGCTCGGCTCAATGGAGCCACGGTGAGCGCCGTCGAAGACCTCCTCCTGCGTCGCCACTACGACCAGAAAGCGCTCAATGAGGACGACTTTGGCGCGCTCAAAAAACAACTCGTCGAGCGCGACTGCGCCGACCTCATCGACTTCGTCGAGCCCGACCGCTCACTCGAGGGCCTCATCGGCCTCGACACCGCCAAGAACTGGCTTCGCCAAGACCTCGAGCTCTGGCGTCGCGATGAACTGACCGCCATGCCAATGGGCTATCTGTTCTGCGGACCGGTCGGGACCGGCAAGACCTACCTCGCCGAATGCCTCGCCGGAGAAGCGGGCGTTCCCGTGGTCACCCTGAAGAATTTCCGAGACCGCTGGGTCGGCTCCACCGAGGCCAATCTTGAAAAAATCTTCTCTCTCCTGCACGCCCTCGGGCGTTGCATGGTCTTCATCGACGAAGCCGACCAGGCCCTTGGCAAACGCGCGTCGGGATCAGGTGACTCCGGCGTCTCCAGCCGGGTCTATTCGATGATTGCCAAGGAAATGTCCAACCCCCGCAACCGCGGACGGTTGATCTGGATCCTCGCCTCCAGTCGACCCGATCTCATCGAGATCGACCTCAAACGACCGGGCCGGATCGACGTCAAAATCCCGATCTTTCCAGCCACTTCGCCCGAGCAATCACTTCCCTTACTACGCGCTCTGGCGACCCGGCGCGGGCTTCATCTGACCGATGAACAATGGGCCGACCTCACCCCGCATCTTCCCGCCCTCGTCACCCCCGGCGGAGCTGAGGCCCTCGCCGTGAAGGCCGTCCGACTGGTGAAAACGGAAAGCCACGATCCTTTCGCGGCCCTTCATCATGTCCTCACCCGGAGCCTCCCTCCCGTTCCCCTCGAAATCCTCAAAGCACAGATGCGACTGGCCGCGCAGGAATCCACTGAACGCGAATTCATCCCGCCCGCCATTTCCACCTTTCTCGACTCGTGACCTGGAAGATCCTCGCCGCCGGCAAACCTGCCCTTGCCTATGCCAAGTCAGGCATCGCCGAATACCTCAAACGACTCACCCGGGGACCCGCCGTCGAGTTGATCCACGTGAAGGACGGTGACTCTGCCACCGTGTCTGCAGAACTCCTGGCCCGCTCCCAAAACTCCTTCCGCATCGCCCTCGACGAACGCGGCTCCGCCTGGAGCACCACCCAGTTGGTCGAAAAAATCAACCAATGGGAAATGAACCCCTCGCTCAAAACGATTTCCCTTCTCATCGGAGCCTCGGACGGGCACGCTGAGGAGCTTCGAAATGAATGCGACGCGATCTGGGCCCTCTCCCCGCTCACCTTACAGCACGAGTTGGCCCTCGTTGTCCTGCTCGAACAACTTTACCGTGCCTATTCCATTAAGCGTGGCTCCCCCTACCACCGTTAAAACCCAGCAATGAATGAGCATCTTTTGACATAAGACGCGAAGACCCAAGCACCTCATTTTGACATCCTCACTCTGCCGGGAATCCCGCCTACCATGAAGCCCTTTCTCAACATCCTTGTCGGTATCAACTACACCCAGGCCTCACGGCACGCCCTCGTCAAGGCCGCCGCGGTCGCTTCCCGCACCGGAGCCAAAGTCACCGCCTGCCACGTCCTCCCGCTCTCCGACCTCGTCGAATACATCAACTTCTACCAGATCGAGCACAAGGGCATGATGAGCGAAGCCCGCGAATGCCTTGCCGACTTCGTCACGGAAGTGCTCGGATCTGACCACGGCGTGACCTGCAAGGTCACCGAGGGCAGTCCACATCACGAAATCTCCGCCCTCACCAACGACCACGACTACGATCTCCTCGTTTTAGGCGACGGAGATGACAGCGACGATCTCCGCGATGTCGGCCAATTTGCGATCCGCTGCCTCCGCTTCGTCGACGTGCCGGTCCTCGTGGTCAACCAAGCCGACGCCCACCCCCTGCCGCCAGTCGCGGCCTGCCTCGATTTTTCAGCATCGACTGGTCCCATCCTCCGGAACAGTTTGCGCCTGACATCCGCCCCCTCCCTTCCACTCGAGTTGATCCACGCCTGCCGTCCGCCGTGGCTTCGCCGCTTTTTCGGGGGCCTCCGCGACTCCCCGGGCGATGAATCCGGTCAAAAGGCCCGTTTCCGTGAGGTGGTTGATGGCAGCCTGACCGCGATCGAGCAGCAGGCCCACGACCTGTCTTTCGAGAAGGTTTCTTCCACCAGTCTTGAATCTTCAGATCCGGAGCGTGCCCTAATCGATCACCTCACCGACCATCCTTACAGCCTGGTCGTGCTTGGTCGAAACGGGGCAGGGGTCAAAGGACTCCTCAGCGACGTTGTCGGGAGCACCGCCAACGAAGTCATTCGCCACGCCCGCTGCCCCATCCTGATCGTTCCGCTTGAATCCTGAAACCCTTCACCCTTAAACCTCAACACTCCATGTCCAAACAACCGTCCATCCTCGTTGGGATCGATTACTCCGATCAAAGCAAAAACGCCCTCCTTGCGGCCTCCCGCATGGCGAATGCTCGTAACCTTCCGCTCGTCTGCTATCACGTCCTCGACAAGGAGGTCCTGTCACAGGTCAAAAACATGGATGCCGAAACTGAATCGGGAATCCTGAATTTTGCCGAAGAAAAAGTGGCCGCCTTCATCCGCGAAATCATCGGGACCGGCCGTGACATCACCATCGAGGTCCTCTTGGGCAATCCCTTCAAACTTACCCTCGACCAGATCGAGAAGCACCATGCCGTAACCCTCGTGCTCGGCTCCGGCGGATACTCGAGCGAGGAAGGCCACCATGTGGGAGCCCTCGCCTCCCGCTGCATCCGTAAGGCCCCGGTTGAAGTCCTTCTCGTCCGCAACTATCAGGATCATCCCTTCGAGGACATCGTGGCTTGTGTCGATTTTTCAGAAAACTCCAACCGGGCGGTCCACCGGGCCGCCACCATCGCGGCACAGGACAAGGCCCGCCTCAAGCTGATCCACGTCTTTCGTCCCCCCGCCTACGCCGAAACCGAAATGGGCTGGCTTGGGCCCGCCTTCCCAGTGGTGCCGGACGATGACATCGAAAAGAACCTTCGCGAGCGACTCGAGAGTTTTGCCGAGCGAATCAAGGCCGAATACCAACTGGAGAATGTGACTTCCGAGGTCATTTCCTCACATAGCATCCACCGCGGCATCTGGCAGGCCCTCAAAGAAATGGAGGCCGACCTCGTTGTCCTCGGCACCCGCGGCCGCACCGGTTTCAAATCCCTCCTCCTCGGTACCACTGCCGAAGGTCTCCTCAACCACACCCCCTGTTCAGCCCTGACCCTGAAACCTGAAGGCTTTGCATATTCCTTGTTCTAACAGGTGCCTCGCCTCGGGCTAAGCCACTGCCGTCTCAGCTTTTCCCTCCGTGCTCTTTCGGGCTCTTTCTCGACTTCTCATCACCAAGATCAACCACAGCGGCACCAGCCAGTGCGGGGTCCGGACGAGGGCCTCGGCCAGCCAAGGGTCCAGCCCATTCCACGGGAGAGTCGGCTCGTAATAGGCCCAGATCCGGGCCGCGCTGGTGGCTCCACCCCAAAGAAACATGTAGGCCAGGGCCACCATGCGGGTGCGCGGTAAAAGGAGAAGCGCCACCACCCCGAAATCCAGCCAGCCGGCAGCTTTCAGGAAAACCAAGCTCTGCTCTTCCGAGAGTGGAAGAATCTCCGTGGTCATGATGCGAAATTCCAGCGGAATGTCATAATAGCCCATGGCGTAAAGTCCGTGGCCGACAAAGGTCAGGGCCACCGAGAGAAGCAGCATCGAGACTACCAATCTCCGCCGGAAGGCCGACAAGGCGCTCTCTTTTCCAAGATGCACCAAGATTGCCAGTGGAAGGAAAACCCGGAGGGCATATTCCATCGCCATCCCGGCCTGCAAGTCTTTCGAGACCCAGCGTGCAAGGGCGTCAAGTGCCAGGATCAAGACCACCGGCACGAGGAGCCAGCGAGTCCAACGCAGCCGCGACCACAGGGCGAGCCATGGGATCGCGGCCGCCCCGATGAGAAAAAGACCGGTTCTTTGCAAGGTGGGCGTGATCCAAGTGTCCGAAGTTCGCGCAAAATGCCCCCAGGTCACCTCGAATCTCGCCAGGACCGGAGTCCACCATTTTTCCTCCCAGATCAGCTCCCGGATCGGGCTGTCCCAACGCCACATCAGCCAACCCCGACTGAGAATGAGCAGGGTCCCACCAAACAAGAGGAGCCCCAAGGAAAGACGCCCGGACCAACCCGGCCCGCTGGCTTGACCCGGTGTTTCCATGATCCGTCTAGTCCGCAGGGATCTCCAGAACTTCGTCGCCGCCTTCGGGCTTCCAGAGCGCTAATCCCTCTGGGTCTTTGAAGGGATCCTTCAAGTCGACTTCCCCTAACGACGACACCTTCTCAACCTTGACCGTCTTGTCAAAGATGGCCTTGGGCGTGACCAAGATCCAGTCAAAGCCGTTGAAGGAAGCCCGGTCCACCGTCCACGGGTAATTGACATCGGCCCGTCGCAGCGGGGCCCCCCAGCACCCTTCACCCACGTAAATGGTGGCGTTGGGATCACCGATGGCCGCCTTGAAGCCCCCCGGGCTGTCAGCATCCGGCTTGACCGGGAGGGTTCTCTTCATGACATGGGAATCGGATTCCAACACGAGGTCAAAACCCGCTGCGTAGAAGAGCTCAGCCCACTTGTAGGAATTCTGTCCCAGCGACTTCCCGCTGGTGTGGGGACGCATCGGCTTGTGGTAACCTGCCACCAGATGGGTGACCCCTTTGGCGTTTTCGACAAGATCAGACTTGAACCAATCCCCCTGGGAGCCGTCGGCCGGAATCTGGCTGTTCAAGATGTAGTAGCGAAAAAGATCCCCCCCCACGTTAAAGGCGGCGTAGGAGTCATCGGGCATTCCAAAATGACTGGGGATACTCGCTGCCCTCGCTTCGTGGTTGCCTCGATGAGGGACGATGGGCAGGAGGCGGCCGTTCTCGCTGATCGTCAGTTGCCAATCGTCGAGCCATTCACCCCACTCGATGGCGTTGTCGTGGTTGATCATGTCGCCAGTAAAGGCCACGAAGAGTGGCTGCAATTTGCGACACATCGTGTTGGCATCCTGCCGGACGTCGCGAAAGTTCCGCGAATCTCCACCCGCGATAAAGGTGAAGGGCTCTGGCTTGTCCGGTGCGGTCCGAAAGTAGAAACGACGGCTCACTCCAAAGTCATCGGATAGAACCATGAAATACCAACTGTCCGGCTCAAGATCCCGGAGGGTCACCATACAGTTGGTCATGCCGTCGAATTCAACGACCCGGTCAGCTTTCTTCTTCCAGGGGTATTCCGAGGCTTTGCGGTCGAAATTCCTGGGCCCGTAGTGAAGCACGGCCGGCTCCCCCCCGAGCTGATTCCACACAAAGGTGGCCGTCGTGGCGGGATCCTCAAACCAGACCAAGCGATACTTCTCGGTTTTTGAGGTGTTGGCATTCCGATCCGCCGACTGCGCCACCCCCGGTCCGACCAGGAATGCCACCAATATCATCTTCACCGCAATGGCTTTCATCATTCTCATCTTACTGCCCCAGAGTTCTTCTCATTTCGTTTTCAACCACAAAAGAAAAAGCCCCGGCTTGGAAACCGCAGCTTCTCACAAAGCGATCGTCGGTTGAATCAAAGATCCAACTTGGTCCAAGCGGCGTTGTGGGCCGAGGACTCGACACACGCGCCGATGAAAGCCACGCCCGCCACGCCATCGTCCACCGTCGGGAAGTCGTATCCCTCCTCCGGTGCCGGTTTCCCCTCGATCCGATCGCCGATGGCCTGAGCCGCCGCGAGGTAGATGTTGGCGAAAGCCTCAATGAAGCCTTCGGGATGGGCAAAAGGGGTTCGAGAGTTGGCCTGAGCGGCCGCCCCAAGGTAATCGTTGCCCCGGCGGTAGATCTTCCGGGGGGCATTGGCATACTTCACGATGAGTTCGTTGGGATCCTCCTGACGCCATTCGAGCGAAGCCTTGGTGCCGTATACCCGAATGGTGAGGTCATTCTCGTCGCCATTGGAAATCTGCGAGGCGTAGATGATTCCCTTCACGCCATTGGTGAAACGAACCAGGCAATTGCCGTCGTCATCAAGCTCACGACCCGGAATGAAGGCGGTGAGTTCGGCGGCCAACTCCTCGACCTCGAGGCCGGTGATGTATTTGGTCAAATTGTGCGCGTGGGTCCCGATGTCACCCATGCAGTTCGATTGACCGGCGATCTTGGGATCGGCTCGCCAGTTAGAAATGGCGCCCGAGCCCTCGCCTTCGACGTCGCCCACGGCATAGCCTTGCGGATATTCCGCAACCACTTTCAGGAGTCGTCCCAGTTCTCCTTCCTTGACCATGCGGCGAGCCTCCTTGACCATGGGATACCCCGTGTAGTTGTGGGTCAAGGCAAAGACGAGACCCGACTTGTCGACGATCTTTTTCAACTCCTTGGCCTGCTCGAGATCGACCGTAAGGGGCTTGTCGCAAATGACATTGATGCCGGCCTCGAGAAAGCATTTCGCCACCGCGAAGTGGAGGTGGTTCTGCACCACGATCGAGACAAAATCGATACCGTCCTCGCGCGCCGCCTCGGCCTGGGCCATTTCCTCGTAACTGCCATAGGCTCGGTCGGGATCGATGAAGAAATCCTGCCCGGAGAGCTTCGACTTCTCGGGATCGGACGAAAATGCCCCGGCCACCAGTTCGATTTTTCCGTCGAGGTTGGCCGCCATGCGGTGCACCTGACCGATGAAGGCCCCACGGCCACCCCCCACCATTCCCATTCTCAGTTTTCGATTCATCGCGTTTTTTGAAGTGGTTCGAGAGTCTAGAGCGCCACTGCCTTGCCGGTCCGCGCGGACTCGTAGATGGCGTCGATGATGGTCATGAGATGCAGGGCCTGCTCGGGATGATTCAGCGGAGCCGCCTTGCCTTCGAGCGCTTCCACGAAATTAGCGGCGGAGTCAATCCGGCCCATGTCCTCGCAGAAGGGATGCTCGAGCACCGTATCGACCGGCTTCTCGCCATCCTGGGTGTAGATCTCGAGGGTATCGAAAGCCGTCTCGTCAATTCCATCCTCGCGAAAGAGCCGTTCCACCTTGCCACCTGCCTTGGTCCCTTGAAAAACCACGGAAACTTCTTCGCGCTTCACCATTTCAGCCCAAGAAACCTGAAGGGACAAGACCTGCCCGGTCTCAAAGGTGACAAAGCCATGAGCGGCGGCTTCCACGTCGGTCACCCCGTCGGCCCGATCGGGAATGCCCCACGGGCCCTTGAATCGAGGGTCCCCCATGAAGGTCTCGAAAGTCTGTCCGAGGACATTGGTGGGCTTGGGATAACCCATGAAGTAAAGGGCGAGGTCGATCATGTGGAGCAGATCGATGGTGGCTCCACCACCCGCCATGGCCTGGGTGGTGAACCACCCGCCGAATCCCGGAATGCCAGTGCGGCGGATCCACTTCGACTGCGCCGAGTTGATCTTCCCGATTTCCCCGGCGTCGATGCGGGCCTTGAGATCAACCGACTCAGGGCGGGCCCGATTGTTGAAGTTGAACATCAGGGTCCTATCCACCTTTTCGGCCACCGCGATCATCTCGCGCACCTCGGCAGCATTCAGTGCCGGGGGCTTTTCGCAAAAGACGTGCTTCCCGGCCTGGAGACACTGTATTGCCAACGGAGCGTGAAACTTATTCGGGACGATGATGCTCACCGCATCCAGCTCAGGATCGGCCAGCATGTCCGCCACCTCGGTATAAGTTTTCGAAACACCGTATTTGTCGGCGGCAGCCTTGGCAGCTGCTTCGCTCATGTCGCAAATGGCGACCACCTCCGCGCCGGCCTTAACGAATCCTGCCTGATGATACTGGAGCATACCTCCTGCCCCGATGATTCCAATTTTCAATGACATCGTTTTGTTTTCCTACTGGTTGTCGCTATCGAAAGCCGAGTCGAACATCCCACCTTCGTTGGTCGGGAAATCGAGTGATTTGGTGAAGGCGCAGCTTTCCGCCGCACCGTGAAAACGCTCCATGCGTCCGTCCTCCCATTCAACCGAGAGCGGACCTCCGTAGCGAATGTCGTTGAGGGCCACCATGATGTCCTCGAACTTGATGTCGCCCCGCCCCACCGAGCGGAAGTCCCAGAACCGGGAGGCATCGCAGAAGTCGGTATGGCCGCCGAAAACACCCACCGTGCCATCGCCGTGCCCCCACCAGACGTCCTTCATGTGGACGTGGTAGATGCGGTCGGCGAACTGCCGGATGAAGCGCACATAATCAACTCCCTGATAGCCGAGGTGGCTCGGATCGAAATTGAAACCAAAGCGCTGGTGGCCGTTCACCGCCTCGATGGCGCGGGCTGCCGAGGCAATATCGAAGGCGATCTCGGTCGGATGAACCTCGAGAGCAAAATTGACATCGACCTCCTCGAAGGCATCGAGAATGGGGGTGAACCGTTTCGCGAAGTCATCGAATCCCTTCTGCAGGTAGACCTGATCGGTGGGAGGGAAAGCGTAGAGGGCATGCCAGATGCTTGATCCGGTGAAGCCGTTGACCACCGCTCCGATACCGACCGATTCGCGGCCCGCCATGTAATCATTGCCGGCATCAATGAACTTGCGGCAGGCCTTTGCGGTATCGATCAATTCCTGGGCCGCCCGCTGACGGACGCCTTCGGGATCGCCGTCACCGTAAACATGACTGGGAAGAATGGCGGCGTGACGTTCGTCAATGGGATCGCAGACGGCCTGCCCGACGAGGTGGGCCGAGATCGCGAAACAAGAAAGATCGTGCTGCTTGAGAAGGGCCCAACGGCTTTCCACATATCCCTCTTGGTTCAAGGCGGCCTGAACATCGAAATGGTCGCCCCAGCAGGCGAGCTCCACGCCGTCGTATCCCATTTCTTTGACTTTGGGCAAAAGCTCGGCGAGCGGCAAGTCGGCCCACTGGCCGGTGAAAAGAGTGACTGGTCTAGGCATGATGGTGATTGATTTGAGGTGAATGATCGAATTGTGTCAGGGCTTAGCTAACCTCTCATGGACGGGGCATCAATGGAGAATGTCCCTTGCTCGTGCCGGAAGTGACATCCGCCAGAAACACCATGAAGGACTTCAGAGATTCATCGTAACGCTCTTTGGCCCCCGCTTGCGGGGAAATCGTCCGCCCCTCCTTCGGTCGGCTGAACTTGCTTTCGAGGTCTCTCAAATCATCTCCCAGTGCGTGAGCCGCCCGCATCGCAGCCCCGATGGTCGCCGACCCCGGAACTTCCAAACGCTCCACAGGCACCCCGAAGACATTGGCGATGACCTGGGCGATCCCATCATTTTCCGAGGCTCCTCCGGTGAGGTAGATCCTTTCAGGATCGACGCCAAGCCAGTCGGAATGCCCCTTCATGTTTAAAAACTGACCTTCCAAGACAGCCCGCACGGTCTCGTGGGGCGAGCGTTCTCTCTGGTCCGAAAAGACTGGCCCGCCGGTATCGACCGCCGGGGTGATCTCGGGCTCGTAAAAGGGCAACATCTTGAAGCCCCCGTTACCAATCGGACTCTTGGCGAGCGACTCGCGTTCAAAGGCACTCCAATCGAGGGAAAACTCTTCTTTGACTGCTTCCCGGGCCAGCGAGCCGTTTTTGAAACAAATCAGGCTCATGTAGCCGCCGGCAGGATTTCCAAAGACGTGCCCGAAACCCTTGGGATCGGTGCGCGGCTCCGGCATCGCGGCAAACAAGGTGTCGCTTGTTCCAAGACTGATCACAACCTTACCGGGTTGGGCCGCCCCCATTCCGATCAGGCTGCAGGGGTTGTCGCCCGACCAAACGACCGTCGCGCAATCAGGGGAAAAACCATGTTTTTCAACGAAATACCGCGCCACCGGTCCACACCGGGTGTGTGAGGGCGCGCATTGCGGCAATTTTGCCCCGAGACCATCTGCGGTGGCCGCAACCAAATCATCGTCCCAGCCACCGGCGGCGAGGTTCATGAGATTCATCCCGGCACCGTCGCCATGGTCGATGGCCACGCTTTTTCCGGCAAAAAGGCTGGCAAAAAAGGAACTCACCAGATGAATGACCCCGGTGTTTGCGTATCCTTCGGGGTCCTCCTTGAAGAATTTGCGAATCTGCGGACCGGTGAAGCGTTCCACCGCCACCGACCCCGACTTGGCACAAACCACCGCCGGACCTCCGACCGCATCCGCGATTTCCGCGCACTCCGCCGTCGTCGAACTGTCCATCCAGATGGGCGCACTGGCCCGCGAGAAGGCATCGGCCAGCTGATCTTTGAGACTCCGATCCGGGGACAGCCCGGCCAGGCGATCCTCGAAGCCCTTTTTGAGATAAACGCTCCCATGCTGCTGACCCGATCCGGAAACGGCGGTGATCTGCGAAAAATCGACCCCCACTTCTTTCATTCGGCCCAGCAGCAGATCCAAGGCCTCAAGCCACATCAGAGGATTGGCATGAACCTCACCCCGGACTCCCGATTCATCGTAGCCATGAGGTTGTTCATACTGCGGCAGGTCCTTTCCGAAATTGACCGCATGGTCGGCCACGACCGTTCCCTTCGCGGTATCGAGAATGACAGCCGAGAGGCTTTGCGTCGACGAGTCGAGTCCGAGGACGAGTGACATGCGCTTCCTAGAGGTAGTCGTTGAGGAGGTTTTCGAGGCGTTCCTGGCGACCACTCGCAAGTTGCGGCGGGGTGATCCCGTGAGCATATTCGTCGAGCGACTCGAGGCTAGCCTGACCCGACTCGATCTGCGCCCCCATTCCGCTGTCGTAAGAAGCATAGCGGACCTTGACGAACTCGTCGAAGCGTCCGTCCTCAATGATCCTGGCGGCAATCTTGAGGCCGCGGGCAAAGGCATCCATCCCCCCGATGTGCGCGTGAAAGAGATCCTCGGGCTCGTGACTGTCACGGCGACGCTTGGCATCGAAATTCAATCCCCCGGTGGTGAAGCCCCCCATCTTGAGGAGGCGTAACATCACGTTGGTGGTGCCATAGAGATTGGTCGGAAACTGATCGGTGTCCCAGCCCAAGAGCTCGTCACCACGGTTGGCATCGATCGACCCGAGGGCCCCGGCATTCATCGCCACTTCGAGCTCGTGCTCCATGGTGTGACCCGCCAAGGTGGCGTGGTTCGTCTCGAGATTCAGCTTGAAGTGATCAAGGAGATCATACTCGCGCAGGAAGTTGAGACAGGCCGCCGAGTCGGAATCATACTGGTGGGTGGAGGGCTCACGAGGCTTGGGCTCGATGTAAAACTGCCCGTCAAAACCGATTTTCTTGGCGTAATCGACCGCCATGTGCAGGAAAGCGGCGAGATGATCCACCTCGCGCTTCATGTCGGTGTTGATTAACGAACCATAACCTTCGCGCCCTCCCCAGAAGGTGTAGCCAGGCCCCCCCAGACGATGAGTGGCATCGATCGCATTCTTCACCTGGCTGGCGGCGTAGGCGAAGACGTCGGCATTTGGCGAAGTCGAGGCCCCTTGTGCATAACGGGGATGGGCGAAAAGACAAGCTGTGCCCCAGAGGAGTTTTTTCCCCGTCTCCTTCTGGAAAGTTTCCAGTTCATCGACGACGCGATGAAACATCTCGTGAGTCTTGGCCAGAGTCTCCCCCTCAGGAGAGATGTCCCGGTCGTGGAAGCAGTAGAAATCAATGTCGATCTTCTCAAGGAACTCGAAGAAGACCGGCACGCGGGCCAGGGCATTTTCGAGGGTGTCCTGCCCGTTGTCCCAGGGCATGAGCGCAGTGCCTTCGCCGAAGGGATCACC
>JALQTQ010000410.1 GCA_023263995.1 Akkermansiaceae bacterium
ATCATGGCACCTACTTTGTCTCCGAAACCTACGACGTGCGCTTCCTAGAGGAACACAATCTCGAGAAAGGCAATCTTTACAAGCTGATCAACCAGACCAACGACTGGAAACGCCAACAACGCTATCAGGCCCGCTTTGCCACCTTCGATGGCAGTGACCACAATACCATCGAAAACAACCTCGATGGCAACGATTCGCCAACCTACCTCGAAGCCCATGTGAATCTGGAAAAGTACTACGCCTACCACGCCATGGTCGAAGCCCTGCGGCACTACGATTACTGGCCCGCCGCCAACAAGAACATGGTCTACTACTTTGAGCCCAAGTACCTCCCCGCCAACAACAACCTCGGTAAACTCTGGATCCTTCCCTGGGACACCGATTCCACCTGGGGACCAAGCTATAACAGCGGACACGATGTCGTCTACAACGCTCTCTTTGATGCCGCCGGAGCCGGCAGCGACGACGCCAGCAATCCCACCCTCTGGCCAGCCTATTACAATGTGGTCAGGGAAATGCGCGACCTCCTCTGGCAGGAAGACCAGATCTATCAGGTCATCGATGACTTCGCCGCCATCATCGCCCCACTCGTACCCGCCGACTACGCCCGCTGGAGGGGAGCCCCCTCCGACGTCGGCAACTACAATCACCTCAGCGGCCCCGGCATGACCTCTCTCGCCGACTATGTCGAAGACATGAAAAACTTCGCCTTCTCTGGCGGATCATGGCCCGGTGGAAACGGCTCGGTCATGCCCCAGGCAAACGACAGTGGCGCGAGCGGCCAACAAGGACGAGACGCCTGGCTCGATATCCACCAGGGTGAAAATGGCGAAGCGTCTCGAATCCCGGACACCCCTGTTCTCACTTACACCGGCCCCGTCGACTTCCCCACCAACGCTCTTTCCTTCCGAAGTTCTGCCTTCAACGACCCCCAGGGCAGTGAAACCTTCGCAGCCATGGAATGGCGCCTCGCCGCGATCGGTGAGGCTGGGACCCTCGAGATAGAACCCACTTGGGAGTCGGGGGAAAACAACACCTTTTCCGACACCCTTACCATTCCTACGATGGTCGTCCGCTCGGGCTCGCGCTACCGAGTCCGGGTCCGTCATCAAGACAACACCGGGCGTTGGAGTCACTGGTCCGCACCAATCGAATTCATCCCGACCCTACCCGACATTTCCCCTTATCTCGAAAACCTCGTGATCACCGAAGTGATGTATCACCCGGCTCGTCCCACTGCCGCGGAAATCGAGGCCGGATTCGACGAGGACAATCTCTTTGAATACCTGGAACTCCGGAACATCGGATCAATGCCCCTTGATCTGAGCGACCTGCGTTTCACCAAGGGAGTCGACTTCGACTTCCTCAATTCAGAGCAAACCACCCTCGCTCCCGGCGAATTGATTCTGGTCGTGGCCAGCATTCCAGCCTTCGAGTTTCGCTACGGAACCGGTTTTCAGATTGCCGGTGAATGGGAAGCAGGCGACCAACTCAGCAATGGCGGTGAACGCGTGAAGCTCTCATTCGGAGGTGGAGACCCCATCCGGGACTTCACCTACTCGGACACAACTCCCTGGCCGGTGTCGCCCGATGGCTCGGGCCCCTCGCTGACTCTCGTCGACCCCTCATCCGCACCCGATCACAACCTCGCCATCAACTGGCGCGCCAGCAATTCCAATACCGGAACGCCCGGCGCGGAAGATCCGGAGAACCCTTTCCACGCATGGATGACCTCCAGAGGAGAAAGCGACCCGCTTGCCCCCTATGAGGGAACCAGCCTCAGCAACCTCATGGCTTTTGCCCTGGGTACGGACCTCACTCCGGATGACTCCGCCCCCAGCCTCTCCTTGATCGGGGGACTCCCCGCACTGACCTACCGCGTCCGGCAAGGCCCCCACCCGGTCGAGTATCGGGTCGAAGTCTCCAATGACCTGGTCACTTGGGATAGCGGATCAACTTTCACCACTCAAAGCGGAGAAGCAGTTGACAATGGAGACGGCACGTCAACGATCACAACCAAGGCCATCAGAACCAACGAGTCCGTGCAGTTTATCCGGCTGAGGGTGATTCTTCCCTAAGAGGCTGTCTGAAAAAGGCCGATTGAGGGTTGCCGAGAATCTTCGCTTCGGGCAAGGCGTGACGCGGGAGTTGGTCGGGACCAACGACCAA
>JALQTQ010000411.1 GCA_023263995.1 Akkermansiaceae bacterium
TACTGGCCCGCCAGCTCCAGAAGCTCTTCGCGCATCGGCCATTCGTCGGGTCGTTCACAGGGTCCCTCATGACGCTGACTCGCTCCCTTGAGCATCATGCAGCCGGTATTATCCCCCATTCGACGGATGACCTCGACTTCCTCGGGCGAAAAACGAAAGTCCTCGGGTGTGGCGGCGTAGTCCCGGATCTTATCTTCGATCGGGACCGCGTCCTCACCCGCCTCCTGAATCACGGTGGGCACCACGCATTTGACAGGAGCCTGCGAGAGATTCCACAGCGAGGCGAACTGAATCATGCTCAGGCCATATTTCTCCGCGATCTCACACATCTGTGCCATTGCCTCGTTACCCCGCTCGACCCAGCCTTCGGGACGGTAGGCCCGATGATCGCCCAGGCGAAAGACGTGACCCGGCTTCATGTCACCGTGGAACAGACCGCCGTAGTCAACGACACGCGTGAGAATGTCGACCTTGTTGGCCACCGCCGACTGAAGAACGTGCTGCCCCGGCCAGGGCTCGAGCGGGTTCAAGATAATCATGGCCCAATCGATGAGTTCTGCAAAATTTTCGAAGACGTGGAGCAAGTCGAGGGTGAACCCGTTGGCCGGCCCGGGTGCGATCCCCAAACGATCGGAGAGCCCCTCCTGCCGAAGGGCATCCATTCCTTTCCAAACCGACTCACTGGTGTAGCCGATCTCGTCAGGATTGTGCAGCATGACGAGGTCGAAGTGATCCGTGCGACAATTTTGAAGCGAACTTTCACAAGCTTTGCGCAGAAAATCCCGGTAGCCCGATTCGTCGCGCAATGCCGGATTGGTGAACCTCGGGTAGCCTTTGCTACCCTCACGCTCGCCGTCGATGAAGTCGTGACCAAGCATCCCGACCAAGCAGTAGCTGTCTCGAGGGTATCCCGACAAGACTTCGCCGAGGGCCGCGTCTGCCTTCCCCTGGCCATAAACATCAGCTGAGACAAAGGTGCGGATGCCCGCGTCATAAGCCACCCGGATACACTCCTGATAGCGATCCATCTCCAAAACCTCGCCGAAATGCATGTAGCGCCCGCCGCTCCAAGTCCCGTATGCCGTCCTTGTCAGATTCATGGGCACAATAAGCGACAGAGCTGCCTATCTTTCAAGCGGGACTTTTTTGACCACCAAGCGGAGTGACCAACCTAAACAGCCCCCGCCTTTCTCGCAGCCAGATCAGCCTCAATGGCCTCAAACACATCATCTTCAGGGTGAAAGTCGGCGGCATGGTAAGAACTGCGCACGAGCGGGCCGCTGGCCACGTGACGGAAGCCTTTCGACAGTGCCACCTCCCTCCACTCGTCGAATTTCTCCGGCTTGACGTACTCCACCACTGGAAGATGCATCGGGGTCGGGCGTAGGTATTGGCCCAGAGTCAAGACCGTAACATCGGCCGCCCGCAAGTCATCCATCGCCTGCTCGATTTCTCCGGGCTTCTCGCCGAGCCCAAGCATGATCCCACTCTTCGTAGCCACCTTACCACCCGCCATCTCCTTGGCTTTTTTCAGGACCGCGAGGGAGCGATGGTACTTGGCCCGACTCCGCACCAGCGGGGTGAGACGCTCGACCGTTTCCAGGTTATGGTTGAAAATATGCGGCCGCGCTTTCATGACGAGTTCAAGAGCCCAGTCTTTGTCGTTGAAGTCGGGGACAAGCACTTCGATGATGATCCCCGGGTTAGCCTCCCGCACGGCTTCGATCGTCTTTTGAAAATGCTCGGCCCCGCCGTCTTGGAGGTCGTCTCGTGCCACTGCGGTGATCACGACGTGGTTGAGGCTCATCCGCTTGGTCGCTTCGGCCACCCGCTGAGGTTCGTCCTCTTCCAAGGCGTCCGGCTTGGCTGTCTTGACCGCACAGAATCCACAGGCCCGGGTGCACTTCTCACCGGCAATCATGAAGGTGGCCGTCCCCTGCCCCCAGCACTCCCAACGGTTGGGACACTGGGCCTCCTCACAAACGGTGACCAAGCTGAGGTCCTTGATCATCGACTTGGTATCCCAAAAGACCGGGTTGTTCGGGAGCCTTACTTTGATCCAGTCAGGCTTTTTGTCGTGATGGAGCGAGGCATCCATCTTCATTCGAGGGCCAAAGTTTCTGCCGCTAGCGCAACCGCTCATGTGGCGTAGTTAATCG
>JALQTQ010000412.1 GCA_023263995.1 Akkermansiaceae bacterium
CTTGCCTACTGGGAATTCGATGACGTGGATGATCCTACCTTGGCTCTCGACTCGACTTCCGGTCTCGCTGGCAGTATCCTTGGCGGAGCCGCTTACACGACCGATGGTGGCGGACGTTCCGGTCTGGCAGGAGATTACGCGATGGATTTTGGGGTCACTTCAGCGGGGCAGCGGGTGTATGTGCCCGATGTCTCCTTCCTGAATGAGGCCGCTCTTTTCGACGAGGTAACCATTTCGTTCTGGCAGCGTAACGCCAACATCGCGTCCACTTCCAGCTTCTGGTTCGTGTCCCCTAGTTCACCAAACGAAAGCCGGGGATTGCAGGCCCATGTGCCTTGGGGAAACTCGATCATTTACTTTGATTATGGAGGCGCTGCTGCGCCCGCCACCCGCATCTCCAGTGCTGCGCCCGGTCTCGATTTCACTCAGTGGCATCATTACACCTTCGTGAAGTGGGGAGAAATGACCGAGATCTGGATCGACGGAGTCAAACTGATTGAACAGGCCGGGGCCAACCGCCTCGTCACCGACTTCACCGAGTTGCTGATCGGCAGTAACACGACCGGCGGAAACAGCCTTCAGGGAGTCATGGATGACTTCGCTCTCTTTTCACGAGCCCTGACACCGGAGCAGATCGGACGCTTGGCTGGAGGGGCGTCGGCTCTGGATCTCCTTGCTCCGCCGGTGATCACGGTCACAGACATTTCGGTCAACCCGGTCGATGGTCTCACGACCTTGACTTGGGAATCCCGTCCGGGAAAGACTTACTCGATCTACACCTCGACCGATCTAGTGGGAGACCCCTCAACCGAGTGGGTTGAGTTGTCCGACAGTTGGAACTCTGGTGGGGACATCACCTCCTTCACTGATACCATTTCCGGGGGAGGACCAAAACGGTTCTATGTAATCAGAGAGAACTGATCTCTGCTCCGATTCAATCAGCGCATCGGTAGACACCCTACCGATGCGCTTTTTTGTGGTAGCAAGCGAGATCACCCGGTTACTCCCACCGTCGATTGGGGGCTGGGCGCGCCGTCGGTTCTCGCTCTTGTGGTCGTCGAAGGTCCTGCCAGAGTGTTAGCGGTATCTTCGGGTGGCGCATCTTGTGGCACCTGTTCAATCAGTTCCGGCAGCTTCAAATGAGTTTTCTTCAGGAGAGACGCCAGTCGCGTGGTCTTAGTCATCGTCACTACGAAAAAGGTGGGAATGCAGGAGGTCGTTGGCGATCTCATTGAAGAGCGGCAGTTGACCGGACGGGATGATGCGGATTGTCTTCCTCCGGCACAAGTCGGCGAGGGCAAGCTCGGCAATGGGACTGCCCACCATGATTTCAGCGGGAAGGTGGCCGGTGTTTTCCGCCGCCTGCTGGAGGGAGTTGCGCAGAAGGGTTTCCCGTGGCACCAGGGCGGACATCAGGCTCGTTCCTTCGGCCCGCCCCGTCTTATGATCCGCGACAAAGGCAATGGCGGGATAGGAGGGAATGCCGTCCGTCACCATCGGTTTCGGCCCGAAGATGGCCCCCAGTTCCCAGGTCGTTTTGGGCCGGACCTTGAACTTTTCCAGCCTGGCCACAAAGAGCTCATCGGGGAGAATTTGCGGAACCTCCTTTGGTCCGGGAGCTTCGAATCTCTCCATCGAAAACGTCCACGACTCTGGATTGTCGCGGCGGGCCCGCTTGGGGAGAGAAAAGGTTGGCAGGTCGACCGCCATTTCCTCTGGGTCGATGGTGAAGGAGGCCCATTCGAATTCCTTGAAGTGGGTCTCGTAGTAGTAACGGACGAGGCGCAGAGCGTCGACCATCCGCTCGACGCTGTCGAGGTCGGGATGCCAGGGTGGACATCCGGGCTTAACCTGACGGAATTGGACCGCGTTCAGAACGGCGGGATCTTCGTTTTCAAGCCAGGAATCCGGACAAAAAATGTCGTCGAGGAGGACGTCGTGGTCATCGAGGGCGCTGCCGTCGGACCATTCGATCTCAAGGTAGCGGTTGTCAAACTGGGCGAGATGTGCAGAGAGAGGGGAGTTTCCCTCCATCTGGACGCCGGAATACCAGCGTGTTCCCTCCTCTGGTTGGTAGAGATGAATCGCGAAGATCGTCCTGGCGTTTCCCATCACCACCGCGAGCTGCCGGTCGCCGCTTTCGGGATCAACGATGAC
>JALQTQ010000413.1 GCA_023263995.1 Akkermansiaceae bacterium
CTTGCGAAGAGGCCGTATCCCGAATTCTCGGTCTTGGTCACCAGTCCGGTCCGCTCCGCGAAAAGGTCGGCCTTGAAGCGGCACTCGAGGGTGAGTTCGCGGCCCACTTGGAAGCGGTTGGCGGGAATCGCGAGGGACTGGGAGCTGCCGTTGAAGCGGGCCGCGCCTTTTGGCGGGGTGGCTCCGGGGTCGAGTTGGAAATCAAGTGGGAGGGCGATGGTCCTCCTTGGGATTTCGTACGAAAATCCCTTGGCGAGATACTCGCTATCGAGGTGGAACTTGGGTGCGGCAAAGGTACCCTCGCTGGCCGCCTCGTTCCAGGTGAGATGGAAGGTGAAGTCCCGCGATTTGCCGGGCTCAAGAGTGGCGTGGTGGTGGTCGGGCTGGCAGGTGAAAGTGAGTCCGGGGGTGCCGTGGGACAAGACCACCGCAACGTTGCGGTCGGAGGGATTGGTCACCGTGACGGTGACCTCCTGGGCTCCGCCCTGTTTTTTCTTCATGGGCAGGGGGGGCGCAATTTCGACCGGGGCGCTTTTCACCGCGTTGACCTGTGCCTGCAACTCGGCGGTGATTTAGCGGACATCCATCACTTCGCCGACCGGGATTGCGGCGAGCGAAATCCGGTCCTTGCGCACTGTCACGAGGTCGTAGTGATGGAGGTAGCCAGCCTCGGGGAGGGCCCCCGACTGCGCTCCACCGGTGGTGGCCAGAGTGACGTATTCGATCCCGTCGCGTGGGCCGTCATAGCGCATGCGATGGATGTGGCCGGCGAAGACGGCTGACACGTTCCCGGCCTTCTTGAGTCGTTGGTGGACGCGCTCCCAGTCGTCGCCATATCCGCCGCCGAGCCAGCGTGGGTGGTGGAGGAAGAGAAAAACGTGTTCGGCGTCTTTGGCCTTGGTGAGGGTTTGATCGAGCCACCTGAATTGCTCGGGACTCATCTTTTGGGCTTCCGGTTTGCTAAAGGTCTTGTTGCCGGTGATTGGGTCTCCTTCGTCTGAATAAAGGACGATGAACCAGGATTTTTTGTGTTGAAAGGCATACCAGAGCGGGCCGAAGTGTATTTCGTAGGCCGATTCCATCTCGCCCACCGGCTTCTTCTTGGGGTCGGGGCCGCGCCAGTAGATGTCGTGGTTGCCGGCCACCGGGAACCACGGGCAGGCCAGTTCGTTCATGATCGATTTGAATTCTGTCATCTGGGTCATCCAGACGTCCTCGGTGCTGTAGCCGTTGATGAGGTCGCCAACGGTCATCACGAAGTCGGGTTCGAGGAGGTTGGTGTCGCGCACTGCATCGGCCAGCACCGAGACCCCTTCCGGTGGGCCTCCGGTGCGGTCACCGTAGACGACGAAGGTGAAGGCTTCCTTCTCGGCGGGAAGAGGAAGGTCGATCTTGCTGGTGCGCGAGCTGTGAAAACGGGCCGGGGTGGGGGCCTCGGTTTCATGCTTCCCGCCGTGACGGTGCCGGTGGTGGTTGTGCCCGATGTTGGGATTGATCGGGGGATCGGCGAGAGTGGGAGAGATCGCGAGGAGAGTGAGGAAGAGACGCTTCATCGTGATTCCTTTACCGGACCTGGCCCGGTGGACTTTCTGATTTTTCGGTGACAACCGATGGTTGGAAGCTGGAGACGAAAACCACTGGCGACCGATCAATCCTAGCGAAAAGATCGCTCGCTTCCGGCCCGGGCCGGACGAACTTGCCATCTGGAAAAAAGCGAGGTTGGGCGGGCTATTTGTAAGTTTTCAGGAAGGCCACGAGGTCGGCGACCTCTTGGGGAGTGAGGCCGAGTTGGTCGGCGGAAAGCATGAGCGAGTGGCCCAGCTTGTAAGGGCGGCCTGCGACTTGGTTGCGGGGAATCATCTGGGTGATTCCGCCGGTCGAAGTGAGGATGACCGGGTCGTCTTCGCCGGAGGCACTGCCATGGACTTCGCCGCCTTTCTTGAGTTTCACGCCGGTGCCCGAGTAGCCGTGGGCGATGTCGGCTGAGGGATCGATGATGGCGCGGGCGATGACATCTGGGGTTTGCCCTTCCCCCCAGCCTTTGAGGTTGGGGCCGAAGTCGGCTCCGGTGCCGTTGAATTGATGGCACATGATGCAGCGGTTGGCGGTGATCTTGCCCTT
>JALQTQ010000414.1 GCA_023263995.1 Akkermansiaceae bacterium
CACCTGGTCGCCGACCGCATCGGCGATGGCGGGCAGCGCCCGGATGCTGGCCGGGGTGCCGTCGAGGTTGTTGCCGCCGTGGTTGGAGACCGAGATCGCGGTGACGCCGGCGTCCACCGCGCGCAGGGCGTCGTCGGACAAGTAGCCGTCGCGATCGTGGAAGGCGTGGAGGACTGGTAGGAGCGGGGCGTCCCGGTCCTTCCATTGGTCGAGGATCTCCTGATCAGTCACAGGGGTAAAGTTACGACAGTCGGGCCCGGGCTGCCCATTCAAAAAACGAGATTATCGGAGGTTTCCGGCGGCGTCGGTCCGGAATGGCGATCGTCACCTGGACTGTCATCGCTCGGGTTTCGGCTTCAGTGGGAAGCCTTGCGACGGGCGAGGGCTTCCGGGCTGAAGCGGCGCGCATCGCGGCAGTTCTGCAAGGCGTCGTGGTGGCTGATGTAGTTGTGCTTGAAGAGGGTTTCGAGACAATCATCGATGGTGTGGCATCCTTCCCGGCGGGCGATTTCCATGAGGCCGACGAGTTGTTCGATCTTGTGTTCGCGAAGGCAGGAACGGATACCGGAATTGACCCGGAGGGCCTCGGTGGCGAGGACGCGGCCCTCGACGTCGGACCGGGGAAGCAGACGTTGGCAGATCACAGCCTCGAGGACGTTCGAGAGCTGGGATGCGATCTGGTTTTGCTGATCCGGCGGGAAGAGGTCCATAACGCGTTCGATCGACTTCGGGGCATCGATGGTGTGCAGGGTGCTCACCACGAGGTGTCCGGTTTCAGCGGCGGTCATGGCAATCTGCATTGATTCGCGGTCGCGCAGTTCGCCCACCACGATGACGTCGGGGTCCTGTCGCATGCATTGGCGCAGGCCGAGGGCGAAGGACTTGGTATCGCGCCCGATCTCGCGTTGCTTCACGAGCGAGGTGTTGTGCCGGAAGGTGAATTCGATGGGGTCTTCGAGGGTGATGATGGTGCCCGAGCGTAATTCCGAGATGCGGCGGACGAGAGAGGCGAGAGTGGTGGTTTTTCCCGATCCGGTGATGCCGGTGATGAGGACGAGGCCGCGCTGCAGGTGGCAGATTTCTTCCATCACCGGGTAGTGCCCGAGGGAGGAGAGGTCCGGGATCTCGTTGGGGATGTAGCGATAGACGGCCTCCAGGTTTTGGCGGCAGAAGTGGACATTCCCCCGGAACCGACCGACTTGGTTGACCTCGATGGCGTAGTCCAGCTCCCATTCCTCGTCGAGGCGGCTGCGCTGGGTCTCGTTCATGGTGCCGATGATGAGTTCGCGGACCTGGTTGGCATCGAGGGGAAAGTCTTCGAGGGCGTGAAGGGAGCCGTTGATGCGGGCGGCGGGAGGGGCCTTCACGGTGAGGTGGAGGTCGGAGCCGCCGCGTTGCACGACGAGAGCGAGGTAGTCGCGAATTCCCTGGGGCGTGTTCATGGTGAGCTGGCGATTAAGAGATGCCGCGAATGGCGCGGTCGAAGTCGATCGGGTTGGGGCTGGAGTCGCGGGCGATTTGGGCTCCGATCAATCCGGCCTGGTAGGTTTGGACAATGCTGGTGAGCATGTTGCGGGTGCCCGAGTCCTCGGGGCGTTGCATGTGGTCGCTGAGGTCGCGGTATCGTCCTTCGCGGATCCAGTTGCGGGTTGCTCCCTCATTTTGGAGATATTCCGAGACGAGTTTCAGGTTGCCGTCGATGCCGGGGAGGAGATTCTGGGTGATGACCCCGATGAGCTGCCGGGAAAGGAGGAGGCGGGAGGTGTTTCCGCTTTCCTCGGGGAAGAGGTTGCAGAGGCGTTCGATCGATTCCACCACGCCCGAGCTGTGGAGGGTGCTCAGGACGAGATGTCCTGTTTCGGCGGCTCGCAGGGCGAGTTGGGCGGTGTCTTCGTCGCGGATCTCGCCGATCATGATGACATCGGGATTTTGGCGGAGGGCTGCGCGGAGGGCGATGGCGAAGCCTGCGGTGTCGGTATTGAGTTCCCGTTGGGAAAAGAACGAACGGTCGTTGCGAAAGAAGTACTCGATCGGATCTTCCAGCGTGATGATGTGCTTCGCTTTGGTCTGATAGACCTGCTCGACGA
>JALQTQ010000415.1:0-1771 GCA_023263995.1 Akkermansiaceae bacterium
ATTCAGAAGAAATCACCCGCTGACGGCCCAGACGCCAAAAAATGTTAGGGGGTAAATCAATACAGTCTCAATTTGGTGAGAAACAGGGCAAAACTACGATCAGGGCGTGGAAATGTACACCCATGGGCGTCGTATTTTTTTGAGCTGAGATTTTCTGGCGGACGGTCATTTTATGATGTGCCGGGCTTTCTGATAGGGTTTTCTGCCCCTCTACCAACGCATCGCCACCAACCTCCGGCAATCCGGCTATTTGTAACGCACCACTTTGATGTCGTGTGGGGTTTCTGGATTGAGGTCGGGTGATTTCGGGTGTGATTACCAGGGTGACATTGATTTTTCTTACCATTGGGATCGTAGTTTTTTGGCCGGATTTTGATCGGTGTGGATGTAACGCACCGCACTGTAAGCGGTCAACAGAACCCCTCTATCCATTCCGAGCGTAGGTGTCATAGGCTTCCCACCTATGGAACCTACATCTGAAACCTCTGCCCACCCCATCGTCAAAGCCGACCGCACCGGTCGCACCCACTACACACCGGAATACAAAGCGGAAGTTCTCGCTGCTTTCGAAAAGAGCGGCATGAGTGGTCAGGCCTTCGCGGCGCATTGCGGGATCAAGTATCCCACCTTTGCCTCGTGGCGCGCCAAGGCCCGAAACCGCTCAAATGATCGAGAGGTCCAGTCCGGGCCCTCCTTCATCGTGGCCGAGGTCTCCGCTTCGCTAACCGCCGGGAAGTCCGCTCTCCGAGTCGAACTCCCTGGCGGTGCGCTCGCTCATATCGATGGCCAGAAAGCCCTCCCGCTCCTGGTCGCTCTGCTCAAAGCCCTTGCCTGATTCCCTGCCATGCTCACCTTCAACGGAAACCTCAAGGTCTACGTCGCCCTGACACCCACCGACATGCGCAAGTCCTTCAACGGACTCTCCGAGATCGCCCGCTCTCAGATCAACGCTGATCCGGCCAGCGGAGCCGCCTTCCTCTTCACCAACAAACGTCGTAATCTCATCAAGATCTTGTATTTCGACGGAACGGGTTATTGGTGTGTCGCCAAAAGATTGGAGCGAGGAACTTTCAGTTGGCCCCGGGATATCGAACCGGGACGCCAATCCCTCGTCCTCAAACCCACCGCCCTTGCCATGCTCACCGACGGTATCGATCTCAAAGATGGTCTGCAGCGACCCTGGTATGAAGTACGATAAAAAACGTAATCTAAATCAAGATCGGCACGCTGCCTGCTTCCAGCGAGTGTATCGACACCAAGGACCAACAGATCGAAAAACTCACCGCCGAAGTCGCACGGCTGAGCGCCGAGCTAAAGGTTCAAAGAGACCTTGTCTCCGCCCTCCTGGCCCGCATCTACGGCGTCAAAAGCGAGAAAATGAGCCAGGAGCAACTCCTCCTCACCTTTCTGGAGGAAGAGGGAAAAAAGCCCGACGACGCCGAGTCCGAAGACCAAGGACCGGCGGCTAACCAAGACCCCACCCCGCCACAGGCCAAGCGGCGCAAGCCCACTCAAAAACTTCTCCGCTCCCTCGAAAATCTCCCTACCATCGAGCGCACCATTGTTGACCCCGAAGTCCTCGCCAACCCCGACGACTACCGCCTCATCGGCCAGGAAACCAGCGTGCGCCTGCACGCCAAGCCCCACTCCTTCACTCGCGAGATCGTCATCCGCCAGACCCACGTTCGCAAAAACGACCCCGACGCCGTCCCCATCACCCCGCCCCTCGAACCCTGCCTCCTGCCCGGCAGCGTCCTCACCCCCAGCCTCG
>JALQTQ010000415.1:1781-2086 GCA_023263995.1 Akkermansiaceae bacterium
CACTGAAAAGTTCTGCTACCACCAACCCTTTCACCGCCTCGAATGGCGGTTGCGCGCCAGCCACGGCATCGAGCTCACCCGGAACAACATGTGCCACTGGCACGACCACCTTGCCACCCTCCTCCTGCCCCTCTACCAACGCATCGCCGGGAGACTACGAAACTCCTCGTATCTCAAAGTCGACGAAACGCCCATCGACTACCTCGACCCGGGCAGCGGCAAGACGGCCACCGGCTATTTCTGGGTCTACCACCACGCCGAACACGGCCCGCTCTTCGACTGGCAGCCCAGCAGGGCCAACACCT
>JALQTQ010000416.1 GCA_023263995.1 Akkermansiaceae bacterium
TCCTCGAGAGCCTCAGCCGGTCTCGGCTCCTCCGTCGGGCCAGAGGTCGACTCGGGCTGCGGCGTCGGTGGCTCCGTGGTCTCAGGCCCTCCGGCAGGTGCAGGAGCCGGGGGGGCAGGCTTGGGAGCTTCTGCTGGCTTGGGAGGGGCGGGCTTCTCTTCGGGTTCGGGTGCCTTCTCGGTTGGGGAGCTCACTCCGACCATCGTCAGTCGTTCGCGGGCCAAGGCTTTGACCTGGAAGTGGCTGGTTTCGTATCCGTTGATGATGCGCTCGTAGAAAGACTTGGCCTCGTCGGTTTCCCCAGCTTCGCGGGCGAGGTCGCCCAAGGAAAGGAGGGCCCACGAACTGGTGGCCGACTGGGTCTCGACTGATTTGTTAAAGGCGTCTTTGGCTTCGGCAAGATTGCCGAGTTGTTGATGGTAGGAGCCAAGTCTGGCGTAGGCACTGCCAAGAGCAGGGTGTTCGGGGTAGTTGGAGATGAAGTCCTGCAGGGTGGTGAGAGCTTCTTGTTGTTGTTGGTCCTGCCAAAGAAGCTCCGTTTTCAGGAGGAGGGCACTCCCGCCGGCTGTCTTTCCGGCCATCTCTTGGGAAACCTTTTCGTATTCCGGCACCGTTTTGGCAGCTGCCACGGTGGCGGCTTCCTCCCGGATGCTCATTTCGCGGAGTCCGTCGTAAATGACATAGCCCACGAGGATCAGGATCACGAGGATTCCGATCATCAGGAGTTTTTTTTGGTTGGCATCGAGGAAGCTCTCCAGAGCTGACGGCTCTTGGGAGATTTCACCGATGGGGCTGGGGGACTCAGCAGGTTTTGGTTTGGATTTTCCTGACATATTCAACTCGGAGGAAGGGGAGGTAGCGAATGCGGATGGGAGAAGCAAGCACTTGTGATGTGATTTGCAGTTTGGAAAAACCGCTCCATAGCCTAGCGTGGCGGCGGTGAGCGGAAAATTAGTCTATGTGGTGGCCGGTGAGCTGAGTGGCGACATTCACGGATCAGAGCTGATGGCAGCATTGTCGGACTTGCTGGGGGGAGTTTCCTTCCGGGGCTTGGGTGGGCCGGAGATGGCGCGATTGTCCGGTGGATCGGTGGTGGACTGGGTTGACGAGGCCGCCGTGGTTGGGGTTTGGGAAGTCTTGCGGCGTTATCCTTGGTTCAAGGAGCGCTTTGAGGAGGTGGTGGCAGATTTGGCGAGTTCGAAGCCCGATGTCTTGTTGCTGATCGATTATCCGGGCTTCAACTTGCGCTTGGCCCGTCGGGTGCGGGATGAGATGCCGGAAGTGAAAATCGTGCACTACGTCGCGCCGCAGGTTTGGGCATGGAACCGGAAGCGAATCCCGCGAATTGCCCGGACTCATGATTTGATGCTTTGCTTGTTTCCTTTCGAAGTGCCGCTTTTCGAGGAGGCCGGCTTGCGAAGTCGCTGTGTCGGGCATCCCCTTGTGGATGAGCTGGAGGAGAGGCGTATCGAGGGGGAGCGAAAGAAGCACCTGGTGGGACTTTTTCCCGGGAGCCGGGCAAAAGAGGTGTCGCGTTTGTTTCCAGTGATGTTGACGGCGGTTGCAAGATTGCTCGAGGGATATCCCCGGGTGCGCTTTGTCGCGGCGGCAGCGAGTGGTCGGGTGGCCCGGATGATGGAGGATCTCCTGGCGGAGACTGATTTACCTGCAGGCACGGTGGAGGTGCAGTATGGCGGGAGTCAGGAGCTCATGCAGGAGGCGGGTTGCGGGGTGGTGGCTAGCGGGACTGCGACCTTGGAAGCAGCCTATTACGGAATGCCTTATTGTCTGGTCTACCGGGTGGCTTGGCCGACCTATCTGGTCGCCCGCCAGCTGGTGCGGCTCCCTCATATCGGATTGATCAACATTCTGGCGGGGCGCGAGGTCGTGCCTGAATTCATTCAGGGTGAGGCCAACGCATATGAGGTCGCGAACTGGCTCGGTCGGAGCTTGAATGACGATGATGGGCGTGAGGCGCTTTCGCGGGATCTCCTGAAGGTGGCCTCGACCCTTGGGGAACCGGGGGTTCATCGGCGAGCC
>JALQTQ010000417.1 GCA_023263995.1 Akkermansiaceae bacterium
CGGAGAAGTGGCGCCACCAGACTTGAAGCGATAGTAAAACCAGTGGTCGGATTTCAGCCCGGTCGGTTCGAGATGGACCGAGTGGGCAAGTTCCGGCACGGCATTGACCTTGCCGGATTGGATGATTTTTTGAAAGGCGCTGTCCTCGGCGAGTTCCCAATGGACCTCGACCGGAGCTTGAGGCATGCCGCCGCCGGGTTCGAATGGCTTCGGGGCGAGACGAGTCCAGAGAACCACGCTTTCGTGATCGGGGTCGCCGGACGCGATGCCACAAGTGAATGGATCGCTTTCAAAATGGTGGGGAGTTGCGGCAGAGGCAGAGCGACTGAGAAGCGGGATGGAAGAAAGAGAAGCGGCGTAGGCCAAAAAGAGACGTCGCGACAGTCCGCCCTCGTGACGAAGGGCGCGGTGGAGATGCTCGAGGTTCATGGTGGATTAGCATCCGCTTTTTGAGCGGTGATGACAACGATAGAAGAGTGATGGAATGAACAGAAAGGTTTGGCGCTTGGAATGAGGGGCCGGTTTCGCCAATTTTCCGGCATGGGAAAAGGATACGAAGAGAACCAAGCGCGCCAGGTCTTGTTGCAGTCGTTTGGCAAGGATCTCGCGAGACGAGCGAAGTCGGCCTGCGAACTCAGTGGAAGGTCGGGGGTTTCCTTGCGGATTTACGAGGTGCCGCCGGTGTCCAAGGAACCGGAGTTCGGGCGCTGTCTTTTGCTTTGTGATGACGTGATCGAGGCCCTGGCCAAGCCCTCCTTGCTCAAAGCCGACGAATGGCGGCACTTGGGCGAATTGATCTGGTCTGACGAACCTCTGGTGCGCTTGATGACTGTGCGGATTTTGCAGTATCTCGCGAAGGAGAATGACTGGTGCCGAGAGATCATCGAGGAAGCGTATCTTGACGACAAGGTCTTGGAGGAGGCGGAGAAGAGTTGTTTGTTGTCTTAGTCAGCGGGGAAGGGCCTGCAATGCGGGCGGAACGACTCACTTCGACGGGACCGAAGGCTTTTGGTGAGTGCGCCCGCCATGGTTGGTCTCCAGTCGATTGGCAACAAGATCGCTGTGAGCGAATGATCACCAACCCGATTACCCCATCGGCTGCCAAAGGTCGCTTGGAAATGCCACGGCGCATCGGTCATCGCAAGGCGCATCGACCGATCGGGCAGGTGCTGCTTCAGTTTGTCTCTGCCAGTTCCTTCGGGGCCTCGGTGTATCCATGTTCTTCGGCGTATTTGCGAACGTCGCCGGTGATTTTCATTGAGCAGAAGGTCGGGCCACACATCGAGCAGAAGTGGGCCGTCTTCGCTCCTTCGGCAGGCAGCGTTTCGTCGTGGAAATCGATTGCGCGGGCGGGGTCGAGACCGAGGGCGAACTGGTCGCGCCAGCGAAATTCGAAGCGGGCCTTCGAGATTGCGTTGTCGCGTTCTTGCGCGGCCGGGTGTCCCTTGGCGAGGTCGGCGGCGTGGGCCGCGATCTTGTAGGTGATGACCCCTTCCCGGACATCATCGCGGTTGGGGAGCCCAAGGTGCTCTTTTGGGGTGACGTAGCAGAGCATGGCGCAGCCATACCAACCAATATTGGCGGCTCCGATACCGGAGGTGATGTGATCGTAACCGGGGGCGATGTCGGTGGTGAGGGGCCCGAGAGTGTAGAACGGGGCCTCGTGGCACCAGTCGATCTGTTTCTGCATATTCTCCTCGATGAGTTGCATGGGAACGTGGCCGGGACCTTCGTTCATGACTTGGCAGCCCTTGGCCCAAGCGCGCTGAGTGAGTTCCCCTTGGATTTCCAACTCCGCGAGTTGGGCGTAGTCGTTGGCATCAGCAATCGAGCCGGGGCGAAGTCCGTCGCCGATCGAGAAGGAAACGTCGTAAGCCGCGCAGATCTCGCAGATTTCGTCCCAATGAGTGTAAAGGAAGTTCTCGGCATTGTGGGCAAGCGCCCATTTGGCCATGATGGAACCACCCCGTGAGACGATGCCGGTCATGCGGCGGGCGGTGTGCGGGACGAAGCGTTTGAGGACGGCAGCATGGAT
>JALQTQ010000418.1 GCA_023263995.1 Akkermansiaceae bacterium
AGGCGACTTCGATGATTCCTCGTGGAGCGATGGCAACTCGCCCATCGGCTTCGGTGATTTGGCCGGCGCGGCCCTCGCCACCACCGCCTTTAGCGGCACCTCAAATGGCCTCACTTTTTACGCCCGCAAGACCTTCGAACTCACCGGAGCAGCCGACTTCCTCACCTCCTCGGCCAACATCCTCTACGACGACGGCTTCGTCCTCTTCCTCAACGGCCACGAGATCGCCCGCCAAAGCCTCCCTGCCGGTCCCGTGACCATCGATACTCCGGCCAATGCCAACGGCAACGAAACGGAATACCTCAATTTTCCCTTCGATCCCGCCCTCCTCGTTGAAGGCAAAAATGTGCTCGCGATCGAAGTCCACAACCGCTCCGCCGGCAACAATGACCTTGGCTTCGACCTCGAACTGGTCGGCGAAGTCCGCAACCCCAACCGCAAGTTCACCCTCGCCGAAACCAGCGTGATCAAATCCCGGGTCCTCCACGAAGACGAATGGAGCGCCCTGACCGAAGCGACTTTCATCACCGACGTCCCCGCCACCACCGGCCAACTCGTGATCTCCGAAATCCACTACCACCCCAGCCTCGCCCAAAACCCCGACGCCGAGTTCATCGAACTGATGAACATCTCCAACCAGCGCCTCAGCCTCGCCGGGGTTCGCTTCTCCGAAGGCATCTCCTACACTTTTGACGATCAGGCTGCCCTCGCCCCAGGAGACCGCATCGTGCTGGTCTATGACCCAACCGCTTTCGAGGACAGCTACGGCCCTCAACCGATCGGCGGCGTCTACCTCTCCCGCCTCGCCAACGGAGGCGAACGCCTCACTCTCACCGCCGCCGATGGCACCGTCATCGAATCTCTGCGATACCGCGACGGTGATCCCTGGCCCGCCACCACCGATGGCACCGGATACAGCCTGGTCCGCGTCGCCCCGAGAAGCGGAGCCGACGGAGCCCTCCCCCAAAACTGGCGGGCCAGCCGCCAACCCGGAGGCACTCCGGGAGGGAGCGATTCCTTCCCCTATGAACCGGCAGGCGGCCAAAGCCTCCTCGCCTACGCCACCGGTGGCAACTCCGGCGGCCTCCTCCAATTTGTCGGCAATTCCGCCATCTTCGAATACCGCCGCGTCCATGGGGCCGACGATGTCCAAGTCGAACTACAAGTCTCCTCCGACCTCGTCAACTGGTCCACCGCTGGCCCCACCTTCCTTGGGCAAAATCGCCAGGCCGATGACACCGCGATCATGCGCTGGCTCCTGCCAACCCCCGAGGGAACCCGCGTCTTCACCCGCCTCCACCTGACCCTCAATCCCTGATTCCGGATGAGCAATCTCCGGCAAAGCCGGAAGAGCGACCCTTTTGGCACGTGGGATCAATGACTGTCGCTGGATTGATCACAGCTTCCGCCTTCCTGCGTCGTCGCAAGCGGGGCCGAAGATGTTGACCTCTTCCGTCCATCGGAAAAAGAAGCATGCTGCGCCGTGCAAGCCGTCGAGCTTGCGCGGTGACGTTATGTCCATGACACCCCGTTGAGACCCCTCGCTGTTTGACCATCAAAAATTTGGGCCGTTGGGCGAATTGGCATATTCCGAGGGCGACCGCCCCGTCCACCGGCGGAAGGCATTGTAGAAGGCCGATGGCTCGCTGTAACCGAGCATGAAGCCCACTTCCTTGGGCGAGAAACGTACCTTGCCCAGATAGAACATGGCCAGCTCTTGCCGCGTGTCATCGAGCACCTCCCGGAAGCTGGTGCCCTCGGCGGCCAGTTGGCGTTGCAGAGCGCGTGGTGCGCAAGACATCTCGGCGGCAGCATCCACAATCCGGTCTCGCTGGTCCGGAAGAAGCCGCTTGAAAGTGAATTTCAACCGCTCGGCCCACCGGTCGGAAATGGTGAAGAGGCGCTGC
This sequence comes from Akkermansiaceae bacterium, assembly GCA_023263995.1. Taxonomy (GTDB): domain Bacteria; phylum Verrucomicrobiota; class Verrucomicrobiia; order Verrucomicrobiales; family Akkermansiaceae; genus SW10. The sequence continues at coordinate 1,908 of JALQTQ010000418.1, forward strand.
TGGAGCCCGTCTTCGAGCATTCGGAGAGTGGCCGGGTTGGACGTGTTGAACTGGGCCCCCAAGTCCGCTTCGGCAAAGGTCAACCGCATCACCGGTCCGGCCTCCACGGGCACCCCCAACAACTCCC
>JALQTQ010000419.1 GCA_023263995.1 Akkermansiaceae bacterium
TCGGCTTGCTGGGTGGACGAACCATCAAATCCCCACTCAGGAAGGTCCTCAAGAGTCGGGAATTGGTCGAATTCCTTGATGCAGCACTTGGTGCGAAGATTTGGAACGGGCGTGTAGCCGTCCAACCAGATGTAATCGAGTCGGTATTTTGCCATTTGTCTGATTTTGTTTGGTGGAGTTTAGGATCCAGCGGTTTGGAGTGCCGATGGCTTGAAAGCGTCAAGCTTGCGATTCTCCGGAAGCTAGCGAAGCAAGTCTCGTGCCAAGTTCTGGGGCACCCGGAAGCCGGACTTTTTGAAATTTAAAGTTGGGCGATCTCGGCGACGATGACGGTGGTGTCGTCGGTCGGGTCGTTGGCGACGGCTTTTTGGGTCAGTTGCCGGGCGACCTCTGGGACCCGAGCGTCGGAATGGATGAGGTCACGGATGGTTTTTTCCCAGAGTCCGTCCATGATGCCGTCAGTGCAGAGCATGAGGCGTTGAGAGCTTTTGAGGGGAAGGCAACCGGTTTTTGGTCGGGGCTGGTGGTGTCCGCCGCCGAGGACGTCGGTCAGGATGCATTTGCGGGGGTGGGCACGGTAAGCGTATTCGGTGAGGTTACCCCGTTGCCATTGGTCCCAAGCGAGGTTGTCATCGCGAGTCAGTTGTTCGACCCCTGCGTCATCGACAAGGTAGAGTCGGGAGTCTCCGACGTGGGCCCAGTGGAGGTGTTGGTGACTGATCCAAGCGAGAGTGAGGGTGGCGCCCATATTGGAGGCATTGCCATTTTGGGCCGCGAGGGTGTTGAGATCGAGGTGGCACTGCTTGAGGAGCTTGGTGAGGGCTTCGGAAGCTCCCTCGTTGTCTTGGAAATGCTGATAGAGCGTGACGGCGTCCTTGCGGATACGGGACATGAGGAGGCTGGAGGCGAATTCCCCGGCATTGCTCCCGCCCATGCCATCGGACACCGCGAGGACGAGGTGGGAGGGGTCGAGAAAAATTTCGCCGGATGCGGGAAGGGGGTCGGTGGAGTCGGCATTGACGGTGAGGGCGAGCCAGGCGTCGTCGTTCGCGACATGGTCCTTACCTTTCTCAGAAAGGGCCTGCCAGCCGGCACGGAGGACGTCGGTTTTGGGAAAGTGAAGGCCGGCTGGAATCGGGAGGATCTCCGAGAGCTCGAAGTCGATGAGGCAAAAGCGGGCGAGTTGGGGGGAATAGGTGACATTGCGGGGCTCAGGGTCATCGTGTCTGATCCCGTAAAGGTCTTCAAGCTCTGCGAAGAGGGCTCGAGCTTTCTCTTGGGTGACGAGGGGGGCGGGGGAGCCGCAGTTGGTGGTGATAAGAGTGAGGGTCTCGGGGTCGTGGTCGAGCAGGCGGGGGACATTGGGTGCTCCGCGGTCTTCGAGCGCCTTCAGAACGGCCACTTCGTTGGCGAAACGCTTGTCGGCGTTGGTGCCGCGGAAGCTCTTGTGAACGCGGCCCTGGAAGTCAATGTGAACGGAGGATCGGATGCCGTCTTTAAGTTCCTTCATGATCGTCTTTGGGGGGGCGGAAGGTTCAGGGTCGGAGGGAGGCAAGCCAAGAGAAATTCCGTTCATTCGTAGTTTAGCCGGGCGATGATCGGGTCTATCATCGGGTCGATGGAAGAACGACGGGTGCCGGGGCAACGGTGGGTCAGCACGAGCCAGCCCGAGTTGGGACTGGGGATTTTGGAGAAAGCCGGAGGCGGCCGGGTGACCTTGTTTTTTGCGGTGCCGGGGGAGCGGAAGGTTTTTTCGCTTGAGAGTGCCCCGATCCTTCGGGTGAAGTTCAAGGCAGGTGACCAGGTCCTGCTGCGGAGTGGGACATCGGTGGTGATTGAGGAAGTGGTCGAAAAGGATGGTCTCTTGACGTATCGGGCGGGCGGGGAAGATCACCTTGAGCGGGATCTCGACGATGCCATCAGTTTTTCCAAGCCGGACGATCGTCTTTTGGGCGGGCAGATCGATGACTTGCGAACCTTCAATCTGCGCGTGGAGTCGTTATTTCGGGCGGCCCGGATC
>JALQTQ010000041.1 GCA_023263995.1 Akkermansiaceae bacterium
CGCGGGAGCGTTTTGGTCCGAAGCGGGAAGATGGCGCGCGTCGACCGCGCGGGGCCTTGGGTGAGTTGAAGGGCGAGTTGTGGTCGCTGCGCGACTTGAAGGTTCCGTAGCGGTTTCAATTTGATCCGATGATTATTAGAACCCGGAGTGGCCTTGCCCATTTGGTCCTGGCGACCCATTCTAGTCACTCCAACAGGACTCTTAAACGGACGAAAATCATCGAGTGACTCGGAGTTTCTGGCTCGAGCGCCCAAAGCTCGACGATGGTGTCTCCAGCCCCCGCATCGACGGAGAGTAGTTGGGCCCGGTCGCTACTCCAGTTCTTCAGGTCAGAGGAGAATTCCACCCGATAGGTCACGCCCGCGATGAGAGCGGGACGCTGGAAACGCAGGGCCAGCGTGCCATTCTGTCTTTCGGCCACTGGGAGAATCGATAGATCGACGGTTTTGGGGTCGCCTGCGAGGGCGAATTCCATGAGGTTGGAGATGCCATCGCCGTCCTCGTCGTCCTCCGGGAAGCCGACAAGGCCATAGTCGGCGGCCCAGGTGAAATAGGGGGAGGTGTCACCGACTCCGGGGGAGCCGCCGAGTTGAGAGCTGGTCCTCCAGTTCATTGGAAGGGCGTGGTCGGGAAGGGACTCAGGCGCGGTCAGGGTCAGGCTCGCCCCATTCCCATCGATCCCGACGGGCCAGGGAGCGGCGTCATCGTAGATGAAATCGAGGATGGCGGTTCCGGCCCCAAGGGAGAGTTTGATCTGTTCGCCGCCATTCGAAAGATTGTCGGCACCATAGTTTCCGGCGACAGGAAGACCTGGCCCATAACGGGCCTCGAAGGCGGCCTGATTCTTGACGATGAGGATGAAGCTGCCGGGAGCGAGTTGGGTGCCCGCCGGGAAATCGAAGTCGATCCCCTTGGTGAACCGGACTCCGGTGAGATCGATGGCTTGGGTGCTAACGTTATGAATCTCAATGAATTCGAAGTCGTCATTTTCGGTCGAGATCGTTAGTTCATCGCCACTGGGAGCAGGGGGATTGAACATGACTTCGGAAATCACGAGGGCGTTTTGGTAAACTGAGACGTCGGGAGTGGGGGCGATAAATTCGGCGGGTTCGGACCAGTGGCTCCAGCGGCCTTGGGCATCGCGATGTCGGACGCGGGCGCGGTAGGTGTGCCCGGGGCGGGCGGAGACCAACGGGAAGCGGTAGCTTGGGTTGAAGGCGGTCAGTTCCCCGGATTCGTAGGGGTCCTCGATTTCGAATCGATAGGGCTGAGTGGGATCGAATCCCGGGACATCCGGATTCGAGATTTCGGAGAGTCGCCATTCCATCGCGGAAAAGGCAGTGCCGGAGGGGCTGCGGTATCCGGTGGAGATAAAATCAAGGGAATCGCCCGACTGCGTGATGACCGGGGTGTCGGGGATGTTGACCCGATCGGTGAGGAGGTTCGAGGTCATCCAATTGCCCCGGCTGGCGAGGTAATTTTTGGTCAGTTGGATCATCCCATCGAAATCGCGGGTGGAAGAAATGTCGTAATATCGGTCGGGCGAAGTGATTCTGGGGTGGTTATCCCAGAGGCGGCGGTCGGCTCCGACGAGGGAGGGTTGTCCAGCAGTCCAGACGTCTTTGACCAGTTCGTCGATGACCCGATCTCCTTCGTCATTGTTGTAGACGAGGTCCATCAACTCGCGGACGCGGTTCTGGTAGTCGATGTTGAAGGCCGGGTTTTGGGCCACCTTGATCTTGAAATCGTGATTGCCATTTCCATACATGTTGTCGGCCCAGGTGAGATCGAGATCCCACGGGTGGACTTCGAACTTCGCGGTCTGCGGGTTGTGATAGTAGAAGTAGTTTTTTCCGTAGGCGATATCGTAGTGGTGGATGCCCTCGACGATCGTCCGGTAGCTGAAGTATTTCTCGAGGTCGAGATTGTCCCGCCACCACTGGGCGGTGGGGTTGCCGTTGCGGTATGAGTTGATGAAAGCCGAGACATCCGAGCGATCGCTGACTTGAGTGGGGCCTTGGTTGTTTGAATCGCCGAGGTGGCCTTCGATCTTGTAGAGGTTGCCATCGGGTAGGCCGTGTTCATCGAGAAACTGCCCGTCCATTTGTTCGATGGCGAGGTAGAGGCCGTGGTAATCGGTATCGTATTGGGTGGCCCGATTGGGCGATGCGTCATCGATGACGTAGAACTGAGTGTGGTGGGTGTGACAGGCTTCCACGCCAGCAAGCTGGAAAAGGCGGAAGCCCGTCGCTTCGAAGAGGCCTTGTTCGCCGCGATGACCGAAGCCCACCTGCTGGACGATTGAGGAGAAATTCAGTTTGTCCCACTCGGTTTCGTATCGTTTGCCATAGCGGTCCCGGGCGCGGAAGCGGTGTCCGCGATGGAAGTCGAACTTCCAGAAGTTCTTGCCGTATTGGAAACGATGGACTCCGCCGCGCGGACGATACTGGATGTGATCGTAGACCCGGCCGTCGTAGATCATCGTTCCGGGCCAGAGGTATTCCGAGCCGCTGTAGCCGCCGAATTGCGAGTCGTTCACCCAGGCCGAGGTGGTGAGAAGAAAGTAGGTGGGAAGACTCGACATCAAAGAGCCGGGATAGGTGACCGGGGGATCGCCGGGGCGGATACGACCGGTCCAGTCGGGTGTGCCGTCGTAAACAAAGTAGGCGAAGTTGGGCTGCGGATCGTCCGGATAGGGCACGGTGATGGTCTGACCAGGGGCGTCGGACGCACGCAGACGGTAGCGGATGAGGCGTCGGTTCTGCTGTAATGACGCAGGCAAGGTGACGCTGTAAATAGCATCGCCGGCGAAAAGGTCGCCATCATTCCCGGTGTCGTTCATGGCGAGCGAGATCCAATTGGCGGGATCCTCGAAGCGCGGGTCGGGGTTCGGGGTGCCGTTGGGATTGAACTTGAGGAAGCGGCAGAAGTAGTCGCCGGGTTCCACGATCTGGTATTGTAGGGACACCTCGGCCACCGAGTTCGGCGAGGTGATCTTGGCGGTGATCACGACCTCCTGATTGGATACCGGTTGTTCCGGAGTGTGGCTGACCTGACGAATCTGAGGCGGGGCCGAGGGGGCGTAGGAAGAATTGGGTGCGCCCGGGGTCGGCTGGTAATTCTCGGTGCTACCGGCGGGTAGGGTTTCGAGGGCGGCATCAAGGGAGAAGTCACTGCTGTTGATGCTGGTGTTGATCCCCTGAACGGCGATGACATTGGGACCCTCGACGAGAAAGGCGGCAGCTCCGGGGACGGTGATTTCGGTCCAAGCGGCTTCGTGATTGTTGGCAAAGCCGTTTGGCGGAGGAAAGGGAATCGGGCCGGGATCGAGCGAAAAGCGTCCGACCTCAAATCCGTTGAGATAAATCACCGCGCCGTCATCGTGGTAACAGCGCAAGGTGACTGCAGAAGGGATCGAACCCGGGGCGATGTTGAATTCCTTGCGGGCAAAGAGGCTGGTGTAGTTCCCTTGCATCCCGGTGAGGACCGTCGCGTCGTCATTGTCGCCAAAGCCAAGAGGGGCAGCACCGGTGAGCCACTCGCCATCGTTGGTGCCATCGTATCCCGGATCCCACCACGATTTTCCGCTGGCGTCGGCGGCGGGGTAACTCTCGCCGTTTCGGTATTGCCAGTCCGTTTGGCCGGGAGCCACAAGGGTGACCGGGGAACCATCGCCGGTGGTCTCGCTCGCAGGAAATCCGGAAGCGCGCCAACTGCCGCCGAGGTCATTGTCAAGCAGGGGGTTGATCAACTCGATCGACGGACTGGCGGCGGGGTTGCCGAGCTCATCGCCAACGGTGGGCCAAGGGAATCCGAGGGAGTAGGTCACCTCGTCGATCAGTTCTCCTGAGGGCCCCGACAGCGTGAGGGTTTCCCCCGAGTTTCGGAGATTGGTTTGGTTTGCAAAGGGACCGAGAGGATTGGCGATGCCGAATTTGGCGGTGGCGGTGGCTGGGTCTTCAGCGACCACGAGGAAGCCTCCCGCTTCGAGGATGGTGCCGTTGGGGAAGAGGAAGTCGATTCCGCTGGTGAAGGCACAGCCCGAAAGGTCAACCGCTTGGGCGCTGGGATTGTGAAGCTCGATAAACTCGGCTCGTGCGGTTTTGTTGGCTTCGTCGAAATGGATTTCATTGATCACCACCGAGGGAGCGACGAATTCCGGCGTGGTGAAGGAGAGGGAGGATGTGGACCACGTTTGTCCGGCGGAGTTGGTCGCGCGGGCCTTGAAGAAGTAGGTGGTGTTCGGGCTCAGGTTGTTCACGAGGCGGGAGAAGGCTCCACTTTGGGCACCTAGGTTCAGCGAAGAATCCCAGTTGGCGGCGACCTCGCGGCCGTCGGTGGTGCCATAGAAAAAGGTGACCACCGGTGGCTCACCTCCTGTTGCGGTGATCTCACCATGAAGAGTGGCTGAGGTGCCGTTGATGGACGAAGCGGGCGCAAGGAGGAGGGCGGGCAGAGTGAGGGTTTGCGTCCGGAAGGCGGCGGTGGCGGCGGCCCAGGAAGTCCCGCCAGAGTTGGTAGCGGCGGCACGGAAGAAGTAAGTGGTATCCGGGGAGAGTCCGGCGAGTTGGGCTTCGACTGAACCGGACTGTGGCCCCAAATCGAGACGGGCCTCCCAGCTTGCGGCGCTGGTCCCTCCATCGCTGGTGCCGTAAAACAGGCTCAATTCCGGGGTGTCGCCACCGGTGTCGGTGATCTCGGCTCGCACGGTCGCACTGGTGGCCAAAATCTCGCTGGCGGGATCCTGAGAAAGGGCAGGGGGCGCAGCGAAAGTGGTCAGAGAGCTCGAAGCGGGTGCCCAGTCGTCTCCGGCAGAATTGGAAGCAAAGACCCGGTAGTGATAGGTTTCTCCCGGAGCGAGACCGGAGATCGTCCCAACGAAGGGACCAGGAGAAGTACGAGATCCTCCGGAAGTGGTGAAGTCCCAAGCGAATGGGTCGGTACCTCCATCGGTGGCTCCCCAATAGAAGGTGAGAGTGGCGATATCGTTGCCCGCCCCGTTATCGAGGAGTTCTCCTCCGAGGGTCGCGGAAGTCGGAGTGATGGCGGTGGGGTTGCCGTTGGTGACCTCCGGGAGGCCAGCGATGACGGTCCGCTCGACAATCTGGATGCCGGTGATGGCACCCCGATCAGCGGAGCCCGCGCTCCCGGCCGGAGTCAGAACCAGATTCAGGGTAGCGCTGGTGAGATTCTCAAAGAGGACGTAGTTTCCGGTCGCTCCGGGGTTGGTGGTGGCACTTTCGGTCTGCCTCGCAAAGGTGATGGGAGTGTTGATCGAAGGGTCATTTTCCTGGGCGAGAAAGTCGGGAATGGCCGCACTGCTCTCGGTGATGAGGACGTCTTCGGTTCCCCGGTCGTGGTTGAGATAGAAGTAAAGGTCGTAGCTCGCAAAGGGGATCGCGCTGATCACGATGGTCGAGGGGGAGCCGTTGTTGTTGGCGCTGATCCAGCCATTCATCAGGGTGCCATTAGCATCGGCGGGAGTTTGTCCGATGCTCCATTGTTCGTCGGCATTCCAAGTGATGTCAGCGGTGCTTGGGGAACCGTTGTCGTTCTTCAGGTTCGACAAAGAACCACGATTGCCGGGGGCATTGTTCCAGTTGGTCTGGGGAATCACCCCGGCGGAGCCGTCGGCCGGGAGGCTGGCGTCGGTGCGACCGCTTCCAAAGTTGACTCCGATGGAGGCGGCGGCGGCGAAGTGGGGGATGGTCAGGATCACGCAGAGTGACCGGAGGAGGGACATCATTGTTTTGGGGCAAGATTTTTCCTTGCTCTGGGTTGCCAGAGAGCCGGGCCATTGTTGAGGGGACAAATCAGGTCGTCGAGGGAATCGCCATCGAGGTCGAGGAGGTGGAGGTGGCGCGGGTCGCCCGGGATGAGAATGCCACTTTCGAGAGGGCGGCGATCGTGGAAGCGGCCACCACCGAGGTTTTCGAGGAGCACGCCGATCCCGCCGGAGTAGGGCCCGGTTTCAAATTGTGGGTTATAGAAATTCTGGACGATGACGAGATCGGGGAGCCCGTTGCCGGTGAAGTCGGCAAAGACCATCCCCTGGATGGGAGAGATTTGCGCGAGGTGGGGCATGGGTTGGAAGGTAAAGCGTCCTGTCCCGTCGTTGATGAGGAACCCGCTTTCGAGCACCTTGGCTTCATAGCGGGTTCCCTGATCAATCGGGTAGATTTCGGACAATTCAGCGATGGCAAACTCACGGTAGCTTTTGAACTTCGAGGCAAGGTGGGGCATGGCTGCAGTCGAGCAACTTTTGCCGCGAACCGGGAAGAGGGTGTCGTTTTCAAACTCCGCCTCCACCAATCGTTTGAGACCGTTGCCTTGGAAGTCCCCGTGGTAAAGCAGGGCGGGCTTGTCGGGGGTGGCGTGGTATTTCGTATTCAGGCCGAAGTTCCCGAGAGCGAGATCCTGAACGCCATCGCCGTCGAGATCAGCGGACTCCACGCGGGTCCACCATCCCGACAACTCGCCTAGTCCGGCCGCGGCTGTTTCTTCTTCCAGCGTTCCAGATTGGTTGATGAAGAGACGCGGCGTGCTCCATTCGCCCACCGTGAGCAGGTCGGTTGATCCATCGCCATTGAAGTCGGCCCAGACGGCGTCGGTGACCATCCCGGCCTCGCCTAGTCCGGGGCAAATCCGGTCATGTCGGTCCTGGTAGCGACCGTCCTCCATCACGAGGAGGCGGCTGGGGGTCGAGGTGGGATAATCACCCGGAGTGACGCGGCTCCCCACGAAGATTTCGAGGACACCATCGCCATCAAGATCGCAGGGGCGCACGACTGAGCCGACATCGCGCAGGTCGGGCAGGAGGTCGGTGGCGCTGAAGTTTCCTTTCCCGTCGTTGCGGTAAAGACGGTCGCGCAAGAGGGGATCATCCTTGTCGTTCTCATAGCTTCCGCTGGCAACGTAAAGATCGGGATCACCGTCTTGGTCGAAATCAAAAAAGGCGGCAGCAACGTCTTCTTTTTCCCGGTCGGCCACGAGAGCCGGAGTGTCGATTGAGGTGAGATTTCCCCCGTCGTTGAGATAAATCCGGCCGGGAGTCCCGGAGGTGCCACCGAGGAAGTGATCCTGGTCACCATCGCCATCGAGGTCGGCCCAAGCGCTGGCGGGACCGAGTTGGGAGAGCTTGTGGGGGAGAAGTGGCTGCTTGACGAAGTCATCGTAGAGAGCCTCGCGGTGCTCCACATTTTTCAGGAAGCGGGGCGCCGCAAAGAGGGGAGACGGCTTCGTGGAGGCGAGCGGGCGAGTGGAATTTTTCGTGATGGGATGGTGCGAGCCCGGTTCGAGGCCGCTGACTGCCTGGACGGTACCGTCAGGCCAGGTGATGCGGGCGTCGGAGACCGATCCAGCCGCGAAGGTGAGGGCCTTGAGCGAGGTCGTACAATACCCGCCGGAACAGCGGACCCGCTGGAATTGTTGGCCGGCCTCATTGCGGAGTTCGACGAGGGCACCCTCGGTGACCTTGCCCATAAGCTCGATGGTCAGGCGTGGCGAAGTGCTGTTGTTTTTGAAAAGGGAAACAGATTGGTCGATGTTGGTGACCACAAGATCAGGATCGCCATCGCCGTCGAGATCCCCGCAGGCCTGAGCGTGGGAGACGCCCATCAGGTCGAGTCCCCAAGCTTCGGAATGGTTGGCAAAGCGGACTCCTCCGAGATTTCTGAAAACGAGATTTTTCTCGGGCTGGGGCGGGGTGTCCTTCCAAATGTCCCACTTCGTTTGACCGATGAGGTTTTCCGGGGTGGCACCCGGAAGGTCCGAATGATTGAAGGAACGACACGCCCCGTTGGTCACGAACAGGTCCGGAAGACCATCGAGGTCGAAGTCCTGGAACTTGACCGACCAGGTCCAATCGCTTTTGCCGAGTCCAGCCATCTGAGCAGTCTCCCGGAAGCGTCCCATGCCCGTGTTGAGGAAGAGGTGGTTCCTCATCAACTGGAGGGGAAAGATGCTTTGGAGAAGTTGTTGGCTAGCACCCATTTGACCCATCCCGACCTTTTGTTTGTAGTGGGTGGTGAAGGCCATATCGGCGCTGAAGAGGTCCTCCAGGCCGTCGCCGTTGAGATCACAGGAATCCGCCCCCATTGAGAACCAAGAGCAGGTCGGGAAGGCCCCGGTGGCGACATCCGTGAAGGTGCCGTCGCCCCGATTGACGTAGAGCCGATCAGGGCTGCTGAAATCATTGCCGACGTGGAGATCAAGCCACCCGTCCTGGTTGAAGTCAAACCAAGTCGCGCTGAGTCCAAAACCCGGCGCGGAAACACCAGCGGACTCAGTGACGTCGGTGAAAGTGGGAAGTGCGTCGCCAGGTGCGGCGTCGTTGCGGAGAAGGAGGTCGGGACGACCGGCGTCATCCAAGACCAACTTGCCATCTGGCTTTCTCCGCAAAGTGTAGTAGCGGGCAAACTCTTCCTTCACGCGCTGTTCTCCATCGGGCCCGATCTCCACCGGTGGGGACGTGGGGCGACCACCTTCCCGGTAGAGTTGATTCGACACGAGAAAAAGGTCGAGATCGCCATCGCGATCGTAGTCCGCAAAGGTCGGGGTGAGGTAGGCATCACTTTGGTTCAGCCCGCACGCGGCGGCCTGATCGGTGAAGCGGGCCCGCCCATTGTTGATGAAAAGGTGGGGCGGACGATCATAGTTGCAGACCAGAAGGTCGAGGTCGCCGTCGCCCTCGATATCAATCGCGGCGCAACCCGAAGCCCAAGCATCGCCCCCTTGGATACCGGCCTCGACAGAAATGTCCTGGAATTCCCACGCGGTTTCCTTCTGAAGAAAAAGGGCATTGGTCTCGGCTCCCCGGGTGAAGAAGAGATCGACCCGACCGTCGCCATTGAAGTCCCCCATGGTCACCGCCCCGCAGGCGAAGCCGCTGAAATAGAGCCGGGCCAGCGGGTGCTCGGGACGGAGGGAGTTCACCAAGCCAATCCCCGACCTCGAGGATGGAATGCTCTCGAAGAGTGATCCCCCTACATCGTCGGCATCAGGGGTAGCGAGAGCTGACTTGCCGGGAGCAGCCGGAGGGGATTTCCGCGAATTCGCTTCGGGTTTCTCCTCCTGACAGGAAAACATCATGGCCGCAGTGGCGGCCATGATGCCCGGCTTGATCGACCTGAAACGGGTGTCGGGGGTCATTCGGTCAGCTCGCGGATGCGATAAAATCTCTTCGGGGTGGAGTCGAAGTCGACGGCGAACTCGGTGAAAGTGGAGACTTCGCCAGTCGCGGTGAAGTCCGCGATTTCATCGGCTGCGGTGAGCTGCGGGGAGGATCCGGCATCGATGGCGTAGTTGCGTCCGCTGATCGAATTCCAGGTCACGGTAACGGTTCCGGCTTGACGATCAGTGACGATGCTGGTGATCCGGAGGCCGGTGGCAGCACCCCGATTGACCAGTTGAAGACCGGTGATCGCTCCTCGATCGATCGACCCCCAGTCACCCGCTGGATTGAGGATCAGATTCAGGCTGGAGCTGGTCAGGTTGGGGAAAATGGCGAAGTTACCAGCTTGCGTGCCGTCCTCGGCGGCACTGACCGCTTGTTGGTTGAAGACGACTTCGGCGAGGATGTCGGTGTCGTTTTCATGAATGACGAAGTCGGCGAAGGCTCCGTTCGCCTCCGAAAGCAGAACATCCTCGCTTGCCCGGTCGTGGTTCATGTAGACGACGAGGTCGTAGGTCGCAAAGGGGATGTTGGCAATGTCGATGGTGTTGGGAACACCCGCCGTTTGGGCCGCGAACCAACCGTTGAGGAGAGTGCCGTTGGCATCGAAGGCGGGACCACCAATGCTCCACTCTTCCTCCATCGACCAAGTGACGGTGGCCCCACTCTCGGCGCCCTGGTCATCGGTGAGGGTGAGGTCGGACCCCGTGGCGGTAGCAAGGTTGTTCCAGAAGGCTTGCGGAGCGATCCCGGCGAGATCGGAATCGAGAAGCGACGCGTTGGCCCGGCCGGCCCCAAAGTTCAGACCAATCGCTCCGGCGTCAGCCAAGTAGGGGTCGGTCCGGTTGGGATCCGATCCGTTGAGCGCTTCCCAGGAGTCCCCGAAGAGGTCCCCATCGGTGTTGGGATTGTTAGGGTCGGTGCCAGTATTGCTTGCGTCCACGAAAGTCCCGGAGTTGTTTTCGGCACCGTCGGGCAGTCCGTCGTTGTCGCTGTCACGATTGAGAGGGTTGGTCCCGGTGTCGTTGGCATCGACAAAGAGGCCGGTGCCCGTCTCGACCCCGTCAGGCAAGTTGTCGTCATCGCTGTCCTCGTCCTGGGGATCGGTGCCCTGAGCCTGTTCGTTGGCATTGCTGGACCCATCGTTATCAGGATCCCCGTTACCGCCGAAGTCCTGGTCGATGGTGCCATTATCGAACGGGTTGAGATTATTGGCAATTTCCCAATCATCGCTGAGGGAGTCTTCGTCGGTGTCGTTGGAGTTGGGATCGGTGCCGGTGTTAAATTCGTCGACCAGCGTTCCGGTATTGGTTTCCACATTGTCGGCGAGGTTGTCACCGTCCGAATCGGCAGAGAGGGGATTGGTGCCGGTGTCGTTGGCATCGACATAGATCCCGGTGCCCGTCTCGACGCCGTCAAGCAGGGTGTCGTTGTCCGAGTCGTTGTCGTTCGGAAAGGTGTTGCGCGCCTGCTCCTCAATATTTGGGGAACCGTCGTTGTCAGGGTCCCCGTTGGCTCCATTGTCGGGATTCCCGGGGACGCCGTTGTTATTTGGATTGAGGCCGTTGTCGTTCGGATCCAACCCAAAGGAATTCTCCCAAGTGTCATCTAACCCGTCTCCATCACTGTCACCCGGAAAGGTTTCGATGATCTGAATGCCGGTGACCGCCCCCCGGTCGGTGGAGCCTGCTCCGCCGCCGGGTTCCAAGATGATCTCGAGATCGGCTCTCTGAAGGCCGGAGAGAATGAGGTAGTTTCCCTGTTGGGTGGGGTCACCTTCGGCGGTGGCGGTTTGTTCGGTGAAGAAAACGGGAGCCAGAATATCGGTGTCGTTTTCGTGGGCGAGAATGGGAGCAAATTGGCTTGAGGCCTCACGGATCAGGACGTCTTCGGTGCCCCGGTCATGATTGAAATAAACGATGAGGTCGTAGCTGGCGAAAGGGATGCCGGTCAGCGTGATGGTGGCGGGTGGGTCAGCGGTATTGTTGGCGGAAACCCAGCCGTTGAGGAGTGTTCCGTTGGGATCGGCACCGGGGCCGCCAATGCTCCATTCTTCGTCGGTGGCCCAAGTGACGGTAGCGGGGGTAGCCGCTCCGCTGGCATCATTGAGAACGAGGGGGCCGCCCGCAGCACCCGGAGCATTGTTCCAGTTGGTCTGGGGAACGACCCCGGCGGAATCGGCGGGGAAAAGTTCGGCATTGGCCCGGCCGGAGCCGAAGTTGATCCCGATATTTTCAGCCAAAGCTGACGAAAAGGGGAAGCTGAACAGGGTCAGAATGACAAGTCGATTGGAGCTGGACATAATTGTGTGTGGAGGTTGGAAATGGAAGAAAGAGGCCGTCGATCCTCAGGGGATCCACGGCCTTGGGAGTAGGCTGAGGCGAACCAACGCTTAGCGGCGGCGGCGAAGTCCACCGGCCAGAGCAGCGACGGCCACCAGCAGGGAAGCCGAGGGCTCGGGCACCTGAACGAGCTGGATCCCGGTGATGGCTCCGCGGTCCACCGAACCTTCGGTGCCAGCGGGAGAAAGAATGAGATTCAGGTCGCTGGCGGTGAGGTTGGCAAATCGGGCGTAGTTCCCTTGTTGGGCGGGATCACCATCCGCACTGACCGTCTGCTCAACGAAGGAGATCGGGGAGAGAATGTCGCTGTTGTTTTCGTGCAGTCGGAAGGTTCCAAAGGGACCGGTCACGTCGACATCCTCGGAGTCTCGGTCGTGATTCATGTAAACATAGAGATCGTAAACCGCAAAAGGAATGTTGGTGACGTCGATGGCAGCGGGCGGATCAGCGGTATTGTTGGCGGAGACCCAACCATTGAGCAGGGTGCCATTGGCATCGGCTCCCGGTCCTCCGATGCTCCACTGTTCGTCGGTGGCCCAGCTCAGGGCGGCACCGCTGGCCGTCCCGCCGTCGGTATTCAAGACCGTCAAGCTACCGCTCGCTCCGGCTGCGTTGTTCCAATTGGACTGAGGAACGACTCCAGCAACATCCGCAGGATCAAGGGCAGCGTTGGCCCGTCCGGAACCAAAGTTGATACCGATGCTCGCGGCTTGGGCACCAGCCCCTAGCAGACTAATTGAAAAAAGAATGAATGACGATTGTTTCATGACGTGCATGAGTTCGATGGCTACCAAGACCCACAACAGGAGGCAAGGCCCAAAGTCAAAAAAATAACGATTGCGGGGCGTATGTCGCGTTCAGCGCGAAGGGCCAAGGTGAGCAGTCTTTCCGATCATTTTGTGTCGCACCAGCGGGTAGAGCAAGATCGCGCCGAGGATGACAGCAGTGCCGAGGAAAAATCCGCCGTTCAGATTCTTGTGGTCCTGCAGGATCAGAGCGGCGAGAGCGATGCCGTAGACCGGTTCGAGGTTGGCCACGAAGTTGATGGTGAAGACACTCATGCGATTCAAAAGCTTCACGTATTGAGAGAAGGAAACCACGGTGCAGAAGACCGCCAAGATGCCCAGCCAGAGCCAGTCGAAGGGATCGGCGGGCAGGGGCAAATGGCCTTTCTGAAAGAGAACAAGGACGCCCGCAAAGAGCGTGGCACCGGCCATTTCATAGAAAACAATCACGGTGTGGGCGGCGTGTTTGACGTGGAAGGCGTTGATGATCGAGAAGAGCGCAGCAAGAAAAGCTGAGAAAATAGCAATCAACAGCCCGTGACTGTAATCCAGTTCGCTGTGGTAGATGATGGCCACGCCCCCGACGATCAGGGTGCCGAAGATGAGATCGACCCGTCGAAAGTGCCGGTGCCTCATGATCAGGGGCTCGAGGATGGCGGTCCAGAGCGAGAGGGTGGCAATCCCAATCATACAGATCGAGACCTTGGCCACTTTGACCGACAAGAAAAAGGTGATCCAGTGGGCCCCAATGACGAATCCGGTGGTGAAAAAGAAAAAGGCCCGGCGAGGCGGAACCACGAGGCGTTTGCCCAGCCAGAAAAAGAGGCAGAGCGCCGCAAGACCGCATCGCCAGACCACCAAATTGGCCGCCGAGAGCGAGATCAACTCGCCCAGAACGGCGGTGAAACCCCAAAGGAGAACGATGAATTGGAGTTTGAGATGATCCCGAGGCATGGAGGCGAGGAGGAGCGGGAAGTCACTTTCCAGCTGCACTACCTACCTTGGCATAGAGCTCGATCGCTTCGTGGCCCGCGGTGACAAGGTCCTGGGCCAGGGTCACAGTGCCCGGTTCGAAGAGGAGGAGGGTGGAGGACCCACCGAAGGCGAAATAGCCTTTTTCTGCTCCCTTCTCAACCGGTTGACCGGGGATGAAGGTCTGGTGGATGGAGCCGACGCAGGTGGCTCCGATTTCCATGCAGAGCACGATGCCAAAGTCCTGGGTATCCAGCTCGGTGAGGGTGCGTTTGTTTTGCCAGAGATAGGAGAGGTTCCGCCGGAGGGCGATGGGCGAAACGGAAAAGAGGGGACCATTGAGGAGTCGGGTTTCACCCGGAATGCCCGCACAGGGGAAGTGGAAGCGGTGGTAATCGACCGGGCAAAGACGGGACAAGATGAGGGGACCATCCTGATAGCGCTCGGCCAAATCGGGCGATCCCAGAAGAGCGGGGAGGTTGAATTGCTGTCCTTTGACGAAGACCGACTCAATGGCAGAGGCTTTCGGAAAGCCGAGATGGCGGCCGTCGGCCGGAAGAACCACCGGGGAGTCGGAAACGGGACGAGCTCCGGGCTTCAACTTGCGGTAGAAGAAGTCGTTGAAGGAAGTGAATTCGTCGGGTGCTTTTACGAACTCCGCAGAGTCAAGGCCGTAATTTTGAAGAAAAGGAACGATCCGGGCGGTGGTTTTGGGGGCATTCATGCGGACGCCATACCACTGGGAAAAAAAAGGGCGCTTCACGAAGGCATGGAGGGCGAGTCGCCCGTGTGCCGAACCATAAGCCCATTGCAGAAAGGCTTCACCGTAGACTTTTTCGGTCTCGATTTTCCCGGTTTCGCGGTTACGGTATCTGATGGGCTGCACGGGCATGATCATGGCGACGATTCCAGAATTTGAAATTTGAAATTTCAGGGCCCTCCGTTACGTCTTCTCCAGCCATGCGAATCTTCGTCCCTGCCGCGATCGCAGCCTTGCTGTCGAGCGGTTGTCGTGGTCCTGAAACGTCAATCCACGTGACGGAAACGCGGGAGTTGACCTACCACGACCAGTATTATCCCGGAGACCTGAAGGATCGCCCGCCGCTCGACTGGCGCCGTCTGCCGGGGACCCAATTCCGGGTTCTGAATTACGTGGCGGGCGAGAACGAAGAAGTCGAGATCGTGCTCGGTGAAACCAGCGGCGGGGTTTTGGAAAACGCCAATCGTTGGTTGGGTCAGTTCGGGGTGAGCCCGGCAACCTCGCTCAGCACTTTTGAAACCACCCCTTTTTTGGAGGGCGACGCCTTGGTGGTTGAGGCCAGCGGGACCTACCGTCCAGGCATGGGCCGTGGCGAGCAGGAAAATTATGCGCTGATCGGGGTCATTCTCGACCGCGGCCAGTCGCAAGTGACCTTGAAAATGACCGGCCCGGCCCAGCAGGTGGAGGCTCAACGCGACGCCTTCTTCAAATACATGGCCAGCTTCGAGAAGGTCGACGAACACTTCATCCCGGCGGAAAACCAGAAGAAAGACGAGGATTTCGATGAGTAAGAAACCAAAACAAACTTCTTTTGGAGCGAGGGTCTTCCGAATTTTGGCCGGCTACGAGATCGCCGTGGTCTGCCTCAGCCTGCTTTTCGTCCTGACTTTCTTCGGAACGATCGAGCAACCGTGGAAAGGCCTGTGGACCACCATCCGGAAGTATTTCGACTACGAGTCCTTCTTCGTGCTGCCCACCCGGGCCGACGGCAAGGCCATCTTCTTTCCGCTACCGGGAGCCTACTGGGTGATCGTGGTGTTGTCGGTCAACATGTTCCTCGGAGGCATTCTGCGAGCCCGCAAAGGCTGGAGGAAGGCTGGGGTTCTCCTCAGCCACTTCGCCATCCTCTTCATGCTGGTGGCCGGTGCCGTCTCCAGCCTCTACAAAGAGGAGGGACAGATGCGCGTGGTCCAGGGCGAACGATCGGACTATGCCCAAAAGCTCTTCAAGCACGACATCGAGGTCTTTCGCTATGACGAAAACGGGGACCGGGAACCACCGGCCATCATCCGCTCCAGCTACCTCAAGGCGCTAGGGGAAGGAGACAAGCTGGATGCCACCTTCGAGAAATTCGACTTCAAGCTCCGCGTCGAGAAATACCTGCCTTACAGCAACTTGGCCCTCGACTCGCAGGGCAGTCCTGCGCCGGAAGGAGCCAAGGTAGTGGATGGGTTCTACTTGGCCGAGGTCGACAAGAACGTGATGCAGGAAGAGCGAAACGTGCCGGGATGCTACGTCACGATCCGTGACAAAGGAGACAAGGTCCTCCGGGAGCTCGTGCTCTGGGGCTCGAACCCGAACCCGGTCAGCTTCACCCACAACGGTGCGCGTTATGGGGTGATGTATTGGATGGAGATTTGGAAGATGCCTTTCTTGGTCGAGTTGCACAAAACCTTTGGCGAATATCACCCCAACACCGGGACAGGTCCGGACAATCCCGGAATTCCCCGTTGGTTCCAAAGTAACATCACGAAAGTGGCGGGTGACGAGCGGGAAGATTTCCGGATCGTGATGAATGAACCGGCCCGCCACGAGGGATACACCCTCTATCAGTCGGGATTCACCGGTCCCCGCCCCGGAGAAACGCCGTCCTCAACCTTTGCGGTGGTGCGCAACCCCGCCGACAAGTGGCCGGAGTATGCCCTCTACGCCTCGGCCGTCGGGCTCACCTTCCACTTTCTCTTCATGCTGTTCCGATATGCCTGGGGAACGCGACCGAAACCTGCCCGGGCCACCCCTGAACCTGCGACCTAAGTGAGCAACTCCAAGACAAACACGAGGCTTGGTCCCCCGCCTGCCCGCAAGGGGATGCGGTGGGGACTGACCATTCTTTTCCTTCTCCTCCAGTTCGGGCTGATCGGGTATGGCATCCGTGGGGTTATTCCTCCACGGGAAGTTCGCGAAGTTCCGGCCTATTCACCGTGGGACGATGAGGTCGTCGATCTCGCGGCCGAACTCCCAATCCAGGATGGCGGACGGATCAAGCCTCTCCTGACCTACGCCCGCTTCAAGATGATGGCCTTTCACGGGTCCCTCACAATGAAGGTCAAAACGGGTGACACCGTGCACAAGGTCGGCCCGGTGGAGTGGTTCCTCGACTGCCTGTTCCGCCCCGACCTCGCTGATCAACTCCCGGTCTTTCGTCTTGATGATACCGGGGTCCTCCGTCCCTTCGGAGTCGAAAGCGAGAACCGGCGAGGTTTCGTGAGTTTCAGGCAGCTCGAGGAAGGCGGGGATCCGAAAAAGGATGGTAGCGGCTTCGAACAATTGATCGACAAGGGACGCGAACTCCTGGAGAAGCAGCAGGAACAAGGAGAGGATTCCCTGTCGGACCGCGAAAAGAAGACGGTCCAGTTTGCCCAGCTAGTGCTGAGCTACACCGGCATCCGCGACTCGCTCGATCTCCTGCGCAAGACCTTGCCACCCATCGATCCCCAATCCCTAGCTTACGTCGAGGGACGCACTTTCGAGATGTTGCAGCAGACCGATCTCGACCCGGCCCGCTTCAGCTTCTGGCTTCCCATCCTCCGGGAAACGGCCGAGTCATTGAGCAGGCTGAACACCCCGGAGGCCAAGGCTTTCGAACAGGAACTCTACCGCCAGATGAAGTTCGCGGAGTATGGCCCGACCTGGATCCCACCGCAGGAAGGTGAAGACGAAGAATGGCAATCGCTCGGCAAGAAAGTGGAGAAGTTTTTGCGAGGACAATTGAAGGACAATGTCGAGGTGATGAAGGACCTCAAGGCTCTCGAAGCGGTGGTCGATTCGGTCAAGACCAACAACGGGACAGGCTTCCAACCAGCTTTAAAGGAGTGGAAAGAAAAGGTCTCGGCACGGGCCGTGGCACGAAATGAGGGGGCAAAGATCCCGACGGAAATCAGCTACTACAAACGGGACTATTTCTTCTATGCGCTCGCCTTTTTCATCGCCACCTTCCTCGTCTCGGCCGTGGGATGGCTGGTGCGCGATGGTCGCGCGGGTCAAGTTGTATCCTGGGGGGCGGTCCTCCTTTACCTCGCCGGGACCGGCTACGTCCTTGCAGGCCTTTTCCATCGCTATCTCATCACAGGACGTCCGCCGGTTTCCACGCTCTACGACACCATCCCCTTCATCTCAGCCGGGGCGGTCATCGTGCTCGGAATTTCCGAACTACTCACTCGCCGACGCGTCCTTCTTTCCCTCGGGGCCGCACTGGGAGTGATCGGCTTGTTCTTCGCCTTCAGCTTCGAACTGGGCGACGCCAAGGACAGCATGGACCCACTGCGCGCGGTCCTCGACTCCAATTACTGGCTCGCAACCCACGTGGTCACCATCACTATCGGATACTGCGGCGGGCTCGTGGCCTGCTTCCTGTCCATCGTCTACGTCCACCTCGCTCTCGCCGGGGTGATGAAAGACCCGAGAGGGTTCCATCGCTTCATGACGCGCGCGGCGTATGGGATCGTGTGCTTCACTCTTCTTTTCTCCCTGGTCGGAACGGTGCTTGGCGGGATCTGGGCCAATGATTCCTGGGGCCGCTTTTGGGGGTGGGACCCCAAGGAGAATGGAGCCCTTTTGATCGTGCTTTGGTCCCTGATCATCCTCCATGCCCGCTTGGCCGGATGGATGACGGGATGGGGCATCCACATCATGAACATCCTCGGTGGCTCGGTGGTGGTCTTCTCCTGGTGGGGGGTCAACATGCTCGGAGTGGGGATGCATTCTTATGGCTTTACCGAAGGGGCGGAAGCGGTCTTCTATTTCTACGGAGCCACCGTGATTTCCAGCCTCGTGGCGGTGGCGGCCCTCTGGATCGAGCGTCACGGCAAAAGAACATTGGCTCCTACGACTCCCCCACCCCGCCCTGAGAATTCCTCCCTGACGGCATCGTCCTGAAATCGGAGCAGGACGAAAAGCCAAGTAAGAGACCGTCCGAAAAATCCCAATTGAGCGTTCTGGTTGGGATTGGGTTCATCAACTAGCCCGTCTTCGCGGACTGAGGGCTGTTTTGGGGCTAGAACCCTCATGGATTCGTTCTTTTGACCTAAAGGTCGGC
>JALQTQ010000420.1 GCA_023263995.1 Akkermansiaceae bacterium
GCCCGGGAGGGGCGCGGCGGTGGCCTCATCCCAGTTGGCCGGGTCACTCAGTTCATCACCCCCGAAGATCCGGTATTCGCGACCGGTGCGGGAAGTGAATGTCACGGTGGCCTCGGTGTCTGTCACCGTGATCCCAGTAACCGAGAAATTTCCCTGAATAAGACCGAAATCAGCTGGCGAGAGGGTTTGGTTGGCCAAGCCACTGACCTCGGCCGGGGTGAGGATCCCGGAGTAGATCGCAAAATCATCGACCGCTCCGTTGGTGCCGCGGGCTGCAGCGAGACCGTTGACGTTGAAGGCTCCGATGTATTGCTGGAAATCCCAGATCACCTCGGTCACGGAACCGGCATCGATGGTGGCTTCAAGGTTGCCATCGAGATACACCAGCAACTCGCCACCCGGAGAGAAGGTGGCGGTGACAAAGAACCAAGAGGCATCCTCCGGAACATCGATCAGAGCGAGGGCAAAGGAGGTGCCGGTGCCGTCGACCCGAAAGGCCATCTTGTCGGCATTGGCGCCCTGCTGGATGAAAAGGGACTGTGGGCCATCGCCGCCGTCACCGCTGAAATCAAAGATACACCGGGGATCGGTGGTGGCGTCATCGGCCTCGAGCTTCACCCAGTAGGAGAAGGAAAAATCGCCATCGACTCCTGAGATGACCGGGTCGAGGTTGAGGTAGCCTTCCTGATCGAAGGGGCCTCCAGTGGAAAGGTTCCCCGGGAAGAAGGCCGCTTCCCCGTCATCGAAACCATCGGTCCCCTCCACTTCGCTGCCGGCCGTCCCGTTGGACCCGCCTGCGCGATCATCATAGCCGTTCTCAAAGTCATAGTAGTGCAGCAGTTCGGCGGCCGGGCTCGCCGAGAACGAGGCCGTTAGGACGATGGTGAGAGGGACGTGTCTGATGAAGGAAAACATCGTAGTAAAGTCAGGCGAATCCAGATCGCCTCGACCGTCAATCGTAAAAGCGCTCATGAAGTATTTGAGAATGGCTTCAACCGCCGTGAGGTCCGTCCTTACCGGGCCTGGAGGATCATCTCGGTTTCAAGGCCCGTGAGAGCCTTCAGTCCCTTGATCATGCGTGCAAGAATGAAGCCACCCACGACAAGAAGGGGCACCCCGATCACGAGGAAGCCCCAGCCTGTGATGCGTCCGACATCTTCATTGTAGAGCTCCCGCCAGTTGGTGGCGTGCGGGTCGAGATCGTGAAGGAAGTAGAAAGCGAGGCCGAGGTTCATCGCGGCTGAAAGGCAAAAAGAGCCGAAGAAAAGGAGGGTGGAGGTCCAGAGGAGACGCGAGAGGTCTTCCTCGTGCCCATTTTCCTTCACCTTTTTGTTGATCCGGCCGTGATCAAAAAGGGCGTCGTTGTAGATAAAGGCATTGAAGAGGGGGCTGGCCGAGCGATGAGTGAGAAGGAAGAGGGAGCCAAGAATGAGAGGCTGGATCGCTTCCTTGATCCCGAAGAAGAGTGGAGCGTTTCGGCGGGTGGTCGGGTCGTCGGTGGAGAAGAGATAGATCGTGATTAGTCCGGTGAGAAGGACGTTCCCGACCCCGACCGCTGAGAAGGTATTGAGTTTGCGGTGTTTGATGAAGTGCCAGACTCCATATGCCAACGGAATGGTGATCGCGAGGGTCATCGCGAGGTAAGGGCCGAGGTGCCAGGCCTTGGCGTCTTGCGCCTCTGCGTCTTTGCTGCAGTAGGTCAGGAGCATCACCGGCAGAATGACGTTGACAATGATGTCGGTGAGCGGATTGTCCTGTTTTTTGGCGGCTGAGCTGGCTGGTATTGCGTCGGGGGCACTCATGGCATCGGAGAAAAAAAACGATGGTTGGCGAACAGAAAAAAGCCCGCAGTGAGTGCGGGCCTTTGAGAAAACGAACCGTCTAGGCGGAGTAGATCGATTTGCCGGAGGAACGAAGTTCTTTGCAGGCCTGGATCATGCGGTCGCAGAGCGACTGCTCCGCTTTCTTGAGATAGCTGCGGGGATCGTAAGCCTTCTTGTTGCCGACCTCGCCATCG
>JALQTQ010000421.1 GCA_023263995.1 Akkermansiaceae bacterium
GGACTGGAGGATGGCGGCCCCGATCTCGGCTTCGCTCTGATCTTTTTCGTAGGTCCCGAAGAATTGCAGGGAAGAGGTCAAGGTGTCGGCGTTGCCCGTGGCGAGCCCGAGGCTGGCAGCACCGGTGACCTCCCATGGCGATTTTTCCGGAACGGAGAGGGCTTTGAGAAAATCGCCGGGGCTGGCGAAAGTCGGTAGGAGCGTGGTGAGGAAAAGGACAAGGAAGGCTTTCACGGGGAGCGGAGAAACGAATGCGAAAAGAGGCACCCCCCGCTTAGGCCGAAATTGGCTCGGGGGACAGCGCGTTCCGGTTCGGGGGACGAAATTCCGGTCGACTCGCGGGCGGGTCAGTTGTTCTCGGGCAGTCCCTCGAGGTGTCCGATGTTTTTCACCGGTTCGAAGATTTCACGGACTTGCGTGAGCAGGTCGCGGTCGATTGGCCGGGCGAGCCAGTCGGCCCACTTGCGGATGTTGGCCGGGTTGGCGGATCCAGCCACGGTGGAGGCCAGGCCGGGGTGTTCGCAGGAGAATTGCAGGGCGAGCTGGGCGATGTCGACGCCGTGGTTGTCGCACAGTTTGGCAGCCTGGCGGGCGGCGGCCTTCACTTCCTCGGGCTCCTTGAGCCAGTCGGGCAGGGGGGCGTTGGTGAGGAGGCGGGCCGAGAAGGGACCGGCATTGATGGCCCCGATGCCCTTTTCCTGCAGGCGGGGGAGCAGGGAATCGACGAAGCTGGTGTTTTGCAGGGTGTATTGGTTGTAGGAGAGGACGCAATCGCAGGTGTCCTCGATGTGATCGAGCACGGTGTGGAAGCTCTTCATGGGATAGCAGGAGAAGCCGATCGCCCGTACTTTTCCCTGCTCCTTGGCCTTCAGCATGGCGGGCCAGGTCTCCTCCCAGATCTGGGGAAGCTTCACAAATTCGACATCGTGCATGAGGAGAATGTCGAGGTAGTCACTGCCGAGGCGTTGGAGTGAGACGTGGACCGATTCCTCGACCCGCCGGGCGGAGAAATCGAAATGAACGTCGGAATAGCGCCCGAGCTTGGTGCCCAGAATGTAGGATTCACGGGGCACTCCCTTGAGGCCTTGGCCCAAGAGAACTTCCGACATGCCTCGACCGTAGAAGGGAGAGGTGTCGATGAAATTGATCCCGAGTTCCAAGGCGGTCGTCGTCGATTGCATCACCTCGTCGAGGGTGACCGAGCGGAATTCAGCACCGAGGGAAGAGGCACCAAAGGAGAGGATGGGGAGATCGATTCCGGTTTGACCGAGGGGGCGGGTTTTCATCATGACTAGGAAAGGCGTTGCCCCGACCGTGCGGGAGGGGGTGGCTTGGTGAAAGAAAAAAACGAGGGTCCATCCTACGATGGAGGGAGGGTGTTCTCGGGTGGCGCGGGGGATTCCGGGGGGTGGAAATTGGGTGGCAGGGTCTTGCGGGCGCGGGCTCCAAGATGTTTCAGTTTTTCGGCTCGCCCGATCAGATTGCCCCGTCCGCTCACCAGCTTGTTGTGGGCCGCGCGATAAGCGGCCTGCGCTTGCCCGAGGTTTTGGTCGATTCTTTCGAGATCCTCGGAAAAGCCCACGAACTTGTCGTAGAGCTTTCCGGCCTCTTCCGCGATGCGAAGGGCGTTGCGGTTTTGGCGGTCCTGCCGCCAGAGGTTTTCGATCACGCGGAGGCTCGCCAGCAGGGTCGACGGAGTCACGAGTACGATGTTTTGCCGGAAGGCCTCATCGTAGAGTGCGGTGTCGCGCTTCAGGGCCAGGTTGAAGGCACTTTCGATGGGAATGAAGAGGAGAACGAAATCGAGGGAATTGAGCTGGTGGGTGTGTTGGTAGTTTTTGAGGCTGAGTCCCTTGAGGTGGTTGCGGACGGATTGGCGGTGACGGGCCGCCGCTTCCTCGGCTTCGGCCGAATCCGAGGCATTGACGTGATCGGCGTAGGCGGTGAGGCTGACCTTGGAATCAATGATGACGTGACGGTCATCTGGAAGTCGGACAATCACGTCGGGTCG
>JALQTQ010000422.1 GCA_023263995.1 Akkermansiaceae bacterium
ACGAACGATGCTGCCATGCCGAAATCTAAAGCAACTCGGCGTCACCGCCGAGTGTTTTCAGTCCGACAGACTCCTAGTCGGTCCGGTGCCGATAAAGGAAGGCATCGGAGGTCAGCAACGAGGTGATGAGTGATTTCATGCTCCCACCACTCTCGCGATAGGCGCGATGAGCGGCCTGGAGGACTGGGGCGTCATTCAAGGTTTCATTACGGCCCATCCAGAAGCGGAAGGCGTGGCGCACGAAGACCTGCTCAACGCGTTTGCTCCGTGAGAGTTTTTCGATCATTTCGAGGGCATTGGTCACTGGCCCATCAAGAGAAGGGTCACCCGAGTCGATGATTTCGCCGGTGGCGTCGACCGGCTGGTTCAACTCACTGCTTCGGTAGATCCCAGCGTGGTTGTAGATCTCGAAGGGAAGCCCGAGCGGGTCCATCTTGCGATGACAAGTCCAGCAATAGTCCTCCCGGGTTACGCGCATGCGATGCCTCAGGGTGGTGCCGGGCTCGTCGGGCAGCATCGCGTCCACGGTGATCGGGACATCCGGAATGCCGCCGCCGAGAAGTCGTTCGCGGATCCAGATGCCACGATGGATCGCGTGGTTGTCCATCGCGTCGGAGTGCGACACGAGCCACGCCGGGTGGGTGAGTATACCGAGCCGTTCGCCCTCGGGTGCGGTGCCCAAGGTGCGCTCGGGCTTCATGCTGCCGTTCCCGAAGGAGCGCCGACTGACCCGAGCGAAGATCGGGCGACCTTTGAGGTTGGCTTTGGCCACCGTCTGATTGCCTTGGCGGTTCTTGCGTGGGCCTTTCAGGGCTTTGCGGGCAGCGTTGAGCCTTTTGTTCAGGTCAGCCAGTCCCTGCCGGGTCTGCGCATCGCTCGGGTTCTTCGCCAGTCGCGTCTCCAGAGCGGCCACCTCCCTTTCAAGTCGTGTCACCGTTTCGGCTGCCTTCTTCGATGCTTCTTCATCGGCTTTTTGCTGGGCCCGGCGGGCTTCCGCGATTTCTTCCCTCGATCGTTTCCGACCGAAGTAGGTTTGATCGTTGGGAGTGGCAACCACATTGCGGGTGGTGAGGAGTTCTCGGAGGACATCGCGGTCCTCTTCGAGGATGAGTTCGATGAGACGGTCAGTGCTGGCGGTGGCGTCAAACATGGACCGATAATGTCCGTTTCCTCCCGGGGCCCCGGTCTCGCCAAGAGCCTTGCTGTCCTTGCAGATGTAGCCGGCCAAGTCGTGATCGAAGTAGTCCCGGAAGAAGCGGAGCACTCGGGGCTTGCGGATCGCCGGGTCGTCTAGGATGCGGGTGATTTCACGGCGAACATCCTCCCGGGAACGCATCCTTCCGCTCATGATAGCCTCTCGCAGTGCTTCATCGGGCTTGAGGTATCGCAAGGCATGATTGACCGCGAGACCGAGTTCCCAATCTTGCAGCATCACCCGTCCGGATGGGTCAGGAGCCCCTTCCGCGGCCAGTTCGGGCCGGAAGAGGGCATCCCGATGAAGAAAAATTGCAGAGAGGCCCATGAAGATGCCTTCCTCACGTCCCACTTCAGCGACCGAGTCCTTGACAATTTCAAGGTATTCGGAGGCTTCCAATTCGCTGGGAGGACGGAAGGTCAGGGCTTCAAAGAGAAAGCGAATCGCCTCGAGCACCTCCTGATCGGAGGGAGCGGGGGATTTCATCAGGCTTAAAACCGGAGTCAGCGGCCGGACGGTCTTGGTGCTGTAGACCAAGGCGGTGGGAAGCCCTCGGATGTCGCCTTCCATTTTGTAGGAGTTTGGATCGTCGGTGATTTGTTCCGGGTTGGCGATGCTCAGCGGTCCGTAAGCCATATAACGAAGGATATCCCCGGCCTTCCCGAGGATCTGATTGGCTTCCGCACTATTGACAGTGGCGAAATGGGCGTAGTTTTCGAAGCCGTGTTTGCGGGGTGCGGAAAGGACAGCCGGGACGCTTTTGACCGAGGTTGCGTAGGCCACCGTGCCGCCCTGCC
>JALQTQ010000423.1 GCA_023263995.1 Akkermansiaceae bacterium
GGAGAGAGTGACCTTGGCACCTGCGGCCGAGGCCTGTTCGAGAATGGAATCGACATAGGCCTCGTGAGTGGGCCGCTTGAGCACGAAGGTGAACTCAGAAACCTTGAAGAGGATGCGATTGGCCGAGAACACACCCGCTTCGTCTTTATTCTCCTTAGTCACCTCAACGATCTGGCCGTCCTCGCCGATCTTGGCATAGTGCACGTGTCCCTCGACAATCTCGCGGCCCTGCACCGGGCCGTCGCCCTCGATCTGCACCCCTTGGTGCCCGAACTTGGCGGAGTACTCGATACCCTTGAGCACCATGAAGATGGCGGCGCAGGCCAGGGTGATGGACATGTAGATCTGGAATTTCTTCCACTCGCGCATCTTGAGCGCGGCCCAGGCAAACACCACCGTGACGGAGGAACCAATCAGGACGAAGGTGTTGATCAGGCCGGGCAGGACCGGGAGGGTCCGCTCGGGCCACGGATAATCCGCGTAGAGGCGCAGGAACAGGTAGCCCGAGAAGAGACCGCCGAAGAGGGTCACCTCGGAGGCCAGGAAGAGCCAGATGCCCACCTTGGAGTTAAACAGGCCGGTGTCTTTCCGGGCGTTGACGACAAACGGGATTTCCATGAATCAATGAAGGGTTGGCGCTGCAGGTTGATGGGTTAGGCCTTGGTGGTCTCCTCCTCGGGAGACACCGCAGGTTTCTCGGCCGGCTCGTCACGCTTCGGCTCCTCCCACTGCGGGAAGAAGTCGGTATCGTGATCCGGACGGCTGTATTCGTAGGGGCCGCGGTAGATCGACGGCTCAAAGGTGAAGTTTCCGTGTCCCGGAGGGGTCGGAGTGGCCCACTCGAGAGTGGTAGCGTCCCATGGGTTGTCACTGGTGACTTTCTTGCCACGCCAGTAGCTCACCGCCATGTTGACAAGGAAGGGAACCTGGAAAATAGCGAGGGCAATGGCGGAGGCGGTCATGACCTCGTTGAGGGAGATCTTCTCGGCCACCGTGATCCCGAAGACGTTGACACCATCGCTGGCTTTCTCGATGTAGCCTTCCCCCCCGTTGTACCACCGACGGTGGAAGCCGGCCATCCCCTGCGTGAGCATCGGGAAGAAGAGGAAGTTCATACAGATGAGCGAGGGCCAGAAGTGAAGATGCCCCAGGAAGTTATCCATGTAGCGACCGGTCATCTTGGGATACCAATGGTAGACCCCGGCGAAGAGGCCGAAGAGGATGCCCGGTGCCACCACGTAGTGGAAGTGCCCAATGACGTAGTAGGTGTCATGCAAATGCAGGTCGGCCAGGTTGAAGGCTAGGGGCAGACCGGTGAGGCCCCCGATCCCGAACATCGGGAGGAAGGCGGCAGCCCAGATCATGGGCATGGTGAAGCGAATCGAGCCACCCCAGAGCGAGATGATGAGCGAGGTAAGGAGGATCACCGAAGGCACCGAGATCAACACCGTGGTCGTTTGGAAGAAGGTCGAAATGACCGGCCCCATCCCGGTAAGATACATGTGGTGGGCCCACACGATGAAGGAGAGGAAGCCAAGGGCGATGACGGCGTAGACCATCGACTTGTAACCCCAGAGCGGCTTGCGGGTGTTGCAGGGAATGATTTCCGCGACACAGGCAATGGCCGGAAGGAGGAGCACATACACCTCGGGGTGTCCCAGGAACCAGAAAAGGTGTTGGAAGAGCAGCGGGCTGCCCGATCCCGAGAGATCCATCGCGACGCCATCAGCCGAAGAGAAGAGACCCGAGGGCATGAAGAAGCTGGATCCGGCCACCCGATCCATGAGTTGCATGATGCCGGCCGCCTCAAGCGGCGGGAAAGCGAGGAGCAGAAGGAAACCGGTCACTAGCATGGCCCACACGAAAAAGGGCAGGCGCATCCAGGTCAGGCCCTTGGCCCGGAGCTGGATGATGGTGGTGATGAAGTTCACCGAGCCGAGCAGCGACGAGGTGATGAGAAGAACGAGACCGATGA
>JALQTQ010000424.1 GCA_023263995.1 Akkermansiaceae bacterium
ACGGCTGGAAATTCATGTGCGGCACCCAGCCCTTTCCCGCGAGCCTGAAAAACGCACCGCAGGTTGGAGTGCTCCCGATTGGGGAATACACCCACGCCGGTGAGGGGATCTGCGTCACCGGTCTCGGGGTCTACCGCGGGAAAAAGTATCCCTCCCTTGACGGCACCTACTTCGTCGCCGACTGGGGCTCCGGGAAAATCTGGGGAATGCAGCACACCTCGGGGGGCAAGTGGGCCATGGAGGAACTCCTCAATTGCTCCCTGATGCCTTCAGGATCCGGAGCCGGTGAGGATGGTACGATTTACATGACCACCGCCCACGCAAACTACGGAGGACCGGTGAAGCCTGCCGACAATGCCCGGGGCGCTCTTTGGATGATGGTGGAAGCCGACAAGGTGCCGCAAGGGGCAGAGACGATCCCGCTTGATAAAAAGTAAGGGTGCGCCACTTTCAGGGCCGCTTTCCGTCAGACACGGGAAGCGGTCTTTTCATTCACGATCACCAACGACCATGAAACCGCTGCTCATTTCCACCTTTGTTCTCGCAACCCTCGGCCAGATGTCCGGGCAGGACCAGTCCGCCGAGGCTCAAAAGTCCGCCGAAGCCGCCCCCGCCGCCGGAGGTCGTTGTTGCACCGTCCTTCCCATCGGAGAGATCAAAAATCCCGTCTTCCTGAAGCAGGACATCGACAAGAAGGAAGCAGAACTCTTCATCATCGCAACCTTCGACAAGTCGAACTACGGGATGAATTTCAACGGCCTTTCCAAAGGCGAGGGCGGCTATGAAATCCCGCTGGGCTGGAAGGTGAAGGTGACTTTCTGCAACAACAGCGACGTTCCCCACAGCCTGATGGTCGTCGAGGCGGACGTGGCTGAGCGTAAGATCAATCTCGGTGATGAGCCTTACTTCGATGGTGCCACCACTCCCAAGCCCAATACCATCGGAACCACTAACAAAATCGAGAAATTCGAGTTCATCCCCGACGAGGTCGGTGATTTTTCACTGGCCTGTGGCTTCCCGACCCACTCGGCGAACGGTCACCGGATTTTCCTTAAAATCAAGGAAGGCCTCAAGGCAGCCGCTTTCGTCAAACCAGATGAAAAAAAGGAGGAGGCAAATTAGCCTCCCTCCTTCGCCGGAGCCTTTTCTGGCTGGCTTTTAATCTGCGTTGACTCGTGCGAACTGCTTCAGGCGCAGTCCATTGAGGGCAATGAAGCCGGTGGCGTCGTTTTGGTTGTAGGCCTCCTCCTGACCACCTTCCATGGTCGCGATGTCCTCGCTGTAAAGGCTGTTGGGCGAGCGACGACCAGCGTTGATGACGTTGCCCTTGTAAAGCTTCAGTCGGACTTCACCGTTCACGGTCTTTTGCGTTTCGGTAACGAGGGCCTGGATCGCTTCGCGTTCGGGCGCGAACCAGAAGCCGTTGTAGACCAGTTGAGCGTATTTCGGGATAAGCGAGTCGCGAACGTGCTGGGCTTCGCGGTCCACGGTGAGAGTCTCAAGGTCGCGGTGGGCGGCAAGCAAGATGGTGCCCCCGGGGGTTTCGTAGATACCGCGGGACTTCATGCCGACGAAGCGGTTTTCCACGATGTCGATGCGCCCGATGCCGTGCCTGCCGCCAAGGTGATTGAGGACCCTCATCACACCGTAAGGAGAGAGGAGGGTGTAGCCGTCCTTTTCGCCCTGCACTTTGAAGTCCCCCAGCGTGCGAAGATCGTCGGCGAGGTTTTCACTTTGCAGACCGATGATGTTCCCATGTTCAAAGAGACATTGGACGTATTCCGGGGTGTCCGGGGCATCCTCGGGAGCCACCGAGAGAACATACATGTCCTTGTCAGCTTCAGTCGAACCATCATACCAGGTGTCCTCGAGAGCTCCGGCCTCGAAGGAAATGTGGAGAAGATTCCGGTCCATCGAGTAGGGCTTTTTGTTGGAAGCCTGCACCTTGATCCCGTTGGCCTCGCAGTA
>JALQTQ010000425.1 GCA_023263995.1 Akkermansiaceae bacterium
CTTGTAATCGCTTTTTTGGAGTTTGGCGAGGAGATCATTGACGACGGCTTCATCGTAATACTCGAGCGAGCGACCCAGCGAATAAGCCAGCATCTTGCGACACAGGTTGCGCGCCACCTTGTCCTTTGCCGCCATCAAGAGCTTTTTGAGTTCAGCCGGGCTGGAGAAGCGAATGTCACCGGGAAGCACCGCTTCGGAATCGATCTTCCCGCCATTGACGTCGGCGGTCCGCCACCTCCCGATCGCATCGAAGTTTTCCAAACCAAAGCCGAGCGGGTCGATGCGGGCATGGCAACTGGCGCACTTTGCCTTCTCCCGATGCACCTCAAGCTGCTCCCGGAAAGTCAGTCCCTCGGTGGATTTGTCATCCCCCGGCAGTTCTCCGGCATCGGGCGGCGGCGGCGGCGGAGTTTCTCCCAGCATGGCTTCCAGAATCCACTTCCCACGCTTCACCGGGCTGGTGCGCAAGGGAAGAGAGGTCGCGGTCAGAACACTCCCCATGCCCAACACCCCGCCGCGCTGCCTGTCCGCGATCGCGACCTTCCGGATTTTATCCCCGATCACATCGGGAATCCCGTAGTGCTGCGCCAAGGTGCTGTTGAGAAAAGCGTAGTTCGAATCGATCACCTCGGTCATGGGACGATTGTCGCGAATGAGATGATAAAAAAAAGCGACCGATTCCCGCCACATCGAAGCCCGGAGGGTGGAGGTAAATTGGGGATAGCGATTCTTGTCGGGCTCCACCCGGTCGATGAGGTCGTCAAAGCCCAGCCACTGACCCGCGAAGTGTTGCGAGAAGGCCTTCGATTTCTCATCCCGGAGCATGCGCTGCACCTCTTGTTCCAGCACTCCCGGATCACGAAGCGTTCCGCTGTCGGCCCGTTGGAAAAGGCGGCGGTCTGGCATTGAGGACCAGAGGAAGTAGGATAGCCGGGTCGCGAGTTCGAAGTCATCTAAAGCCCACCACTCTTTCCCCGGCTCATCATGCTGCACCCGGAAAAGGAACTTGGGATTCACGAGGATGGCGACAAGCGGAAGACGCATCGCTTCCTCATAACCCCGCCCATCCTTGAGCGCCTTGTCAAAAAGCGCCAGCAGGGGCTCCAGATCCTCCTGCGGATCAAGGCGCCGACGAAAAGCCAAGGTCGCATGATAGCTGAGCGTCGCTTCGGCAGCCTGCCGCTCCGAGCGTTTGCCCTCCTCGGGTCGAGAGAGCAGATAACGGTTCTTCAGCGCCGCGTTGGCATAGACCTTGTTGGTGATCTCGTTGGCGGCTGCCAGGTACCTTTCCATCAGGACCGGCGGCAGAAAGAGAGCGTCCGCCGTGTTGTCAAAGCCCTCCCCGCCCGCACCGTCGGCCGGGAAATCCTTCCCCGGCAAGAAGGTGATCCCGAAAAGATCGCGGACGGTGTAGCTGTATTCGTTGCGATTGAGTCGACGGATGGTCGTCCGCCCCGGCGAACGAGCGACCCTCCCCTCCGCAACCCTGTCCGTGATTTCCCTGAGGAGGACATCCATTCTCTTCGACTCCGCCTCGCTGGGCAACTCGTCCGCATCAAAAGGTGGCATCGCCTCCGTTCGGACCTCCTCGGCCAGCCGCTCAAGCAGGCGATGATTGCGGAAAGCGTCGTCGAGGGTCTCCAACTGATGAAGCTCAATCCCGGCTTCCTGCTTCTCTTCGCCATGACAAGAATAGCAGTATTTCGCAAGCAAAGGCCTCAATTCCTTCTCGAAATCAGGAACCGCCGAAGCTGCAAGGGAAAGCAAAAACGTCGCAAACAAAACTCTCACAGGGAAGGTCACGGTCTAAGGTCTCAATTCGAAAAATCCATCACGCCACCAATCAGTCGGAGACAGCGCTCGCCTGACCCGCGTGCTCCTCCCAGTTACGCTGGGCTGCCATCAAACTTTTCCCTGCTTTCCAGAAATTGCACCCCAATTCTTTCCATCGCCTCGCGGCC
>JALQTQ010000426.1 GCA_023263995.1 Akkermansiaceae bacterium
ATACCAAGGTCTGTGGTGCCGGACCTCCAGCCATTCTAGCCCACGCCATCCCCTACCCGGGGAAATGGAAAACTCCTCCCACCGGTCTGGTTCCCCGTTCCGTGGCGGTCAAGCTCATCGCCAGCGGCCTGCTCGATGATGCCCGCACTTACCTCCTCCAGCTTCTTCCACTCTACCAAAACAAGCCGGACGAGCTGTCCCGTGGCGAACTCGCCGAATGCTATCGCGTCCTCGGAGCCATCGCTCACCAGCAGCGTCAATACGACACCGCGATTTCCCGCTACCGTCAGTCCCTCGAAATTCTCCCGGCCCAAAAAATGGTCCTCACCGAATTGATGCGCGTCTATCTCGACACCGGCAAGACTGCCGAGGCCGCCGAACAAGTCGAAGCGATTCTCGCCATCAATCGGGACGACTTTGAAAACCTGGCCCAACTCGGCCGGCTTCGACAAGACCTCGGCGAACCAGACAAAGCCATTTCGCTTTACCGCGAATCCCTCACCCTTCGCTTCCATCCGGAAACCAGCACCGCCTTGGCCAACCTTCTCCGCTCCCAAGGCGATTGCCGGGAAGCCCTCAAACTCTACCGCGCCTCCCTCGAAGCCCGCCCCAATGAGGCCCTCGCCGCCAACAATCTCGCCTGGATCCTCGCCACCCACCCCGACGCCGGACTGCGGGATGGTGACGAGGCTCGGAAGTGGGCACAAACCGCCTGCGAACTGACCCTCAACCGCATCCCTCCGCTCCTCGGCACCTTGGCCGCAGCCCACGCCGAATCAGGCCAATTCGAGCAAGCAATTGACATTTCAAAAAAGGCCATCTCCTCGGCTCGACAATTCAAGAAGGAGGATCTCGCCAAACGACTCACCGACCGCATGAGACTCTACGAGAACCGTAAACCTTTCCGCGACCTCTCCCTCACGATCAAGCCTGGTCGGTAACCCCCCCTCACCGCTTGTTCCAAAACAACCAGACCCATCACTTTCTGGCGAAGTGACAATCGTTCACGCCCGCCGGGCCACCTTGACTCGGAACCTCCGCAAACCGGAAATCCAACTTCATTCTCCTGAATTTACTGCAATCTTTACCCCCAAAGCACGTTTATATCGACATGGCATCCCCGGCTCGTATCTCCCTCGCCTCGTTCTTGCTCTGCGGTTTCCCGAGTGCACTTCAAGCGGCCGAAAGTTTCCCCCAGGAACAGCTCGATTTTTTTGAGAAGAAAATCCGTCCCGTTCTTGTTGAGCACTGTTACGAATGCCATTCTTCCTCCTCCAAGAAGCTCAAGGCCTCCCTCCTCCTCGACACCCGGGCAGGCCACCTCGAAGGAGGCGACAGCGGCCCCGCCTTGGTGCCCGGCGACCCCGAAGAATCACTCCTGATCGAGGTCATCCGCTACGAGGACCCCGACATGGAAATGCCTCCCAAGTCGAAGCTCCCCGATGAAATCATCGCTGATTTCGAGAGGTGGGTAAAAGCCGGGGCCGCCTGGCCGGATGAAAAGACTCCCGTTGCTGCAGGCCCCTCGAATTCGTTCGATCTCGAGAAGCGAAAAGCCGACCACTGGTGCTGGAAACCCCTCGACCCGGCCCCCATGCAACCCGGCTTTATCGATCAACTCATCGGGGAAAAGCTGGCGAAGGCAAAACTCCTACCCGCGCCCCATGCCCAGCCCGCCACCCTGCTCCGTCGCCTCAACTTTGACCTGATCGGCCTGCCCCCCACCGTCGACGAAATCGAGGCCTTTGAGAAAGCCGCCGCCGCAGACCTCGACGGTGCCGTCGAAGCAGCAGTCGACCGCCTTCTGGCCTCCCCTCATTTCGGGGAAAAATGGGGCCGTCATTGGCTCGATCTGATGCGTTACGCCGAGAGCCACGGCCACGAATTTGATTACCCCATTCACCACGCCCATCATTACCGCGACTACGTCATCCGCGCCCTCAATGCCGACCT
>JALQTQ010000427.1 GCA_023263995.1 Akkermansiaceae bacterium
AGTATTCCGCCATGTGATCGGCGGTGGGGCGCTCCATGAGGTGGTAGTGGCCGTGGTAGACTCCGTTCAGGTAGACGTGAACGAACTGTCCCCGGAGAGAATGGTGACCCATCTCAAGTTGGCGGTCGAGGAAGTATCGGTTGCGCACGTAGGCTCCATTGCGTGGGCGCAGGTAGGCATTGCCGCTGGCCCGGGGGTCGTTGAGCAGCGAGGTGCGATCGAAGAAAAGGGCGTCGTGACTACCGTTTCGGAGCAGGAGTTGGTCAAAGCTGTTCACAGCGGTGTCGGCTCCGTATTTGACGTCATCGAAGAGATTGAAATTAAGTCGTTTGGGACCGTAGATGTCCTTGAAGCTGATGCGGAGGTTCTTCTTTTCACCATCGAACAAGGTATAGGGGCCACCGAAGCGTTCCACTCCGGCGTTGGCCTGGAAGCCTTCCCGTCCGTCCGGGTAGATCATTTCGATGGAGAGGGGAATCTCGCGAGGGTTGGCGACGGTGGGGGTATCGAGAGGGATCTCCTCCTGGGTCACGAGCGAGAAGGTGGGAAGGTCGAGGAGGGCGTCCCGCATTTGCGGCCCCCACTCCGGGTGGCTGGTGATGGTGGTGGACAGTTCCGGGTGGGCGATGACCTCGTCGAGAAAGAGATAGGTTTGAGTGTCGATGTCGGTGGGGACCCATGCTGGTTGCCAGGCGAAGGCCCGCAGGATGGTGGTGCCGGTGATGGAGACGTTGGCTGACGGCGGAGTGAATTCGTCCGGGGCGTCGACGTGCGTGCTGGTGAAGGTGGGGTCTGATCCGTCGGTGGTGTAGTAGATGGTGGCTCCCGGGGTGGCCGAAGTGATGGTGACCTCGAAGGGGGCGTCGAAGAATCCCCGGTTCACGGAGAATTTGGTGTCTTCCACCACCCCTTTGACCGGCTGGTTGTTTTGAGCCCCGGGAGTGGGGGCAAAGAAGAAGGCGGGATCTCCTCCCCCGGGCGGGATGCCGTAGGAAAGGTCCGTGAATTGTTTCGGGTAGGTCGGGGTGAACTCGTGCTGGATGGTGCCGTCGGGATCGACGAGGGCGAGGTACTCCCCGGACTGAGTCAACTCGAAGTTGGTATGCAGTTCTCCGCCCGGATCGAGAAGATTGTCTCCGGAAGCGTAAACCAAAAGAAATCCGCCGGATTCGAGGGTCACACCGGGAGGAAAGGTCCAGCGTGCCGGGGTTTGTGGGTCGTCGGTGAGGTGCCAGCCGGAAAGGTTGACGGAAGTGGCACCGGGGTTGTGGATTTCGATCCAGTCGGGGCTTGAGCCATCGGGCAGGACCAAGGCGTCATCATTGCTCGCCATGAACTCATTGATCACGGGTCCTTGGCCCAAGGCGGGAGTGATAACAAGAGTGAGAAGAAAGAGAAACGGAGGTCTTTTCATGGCAGACAGGGGTGGAGGTGATTCGGATGGGGTAGGAAACGAGCCGAAACCCGCCTCTTTAGTGGTAAAGATAGATTTTTTTTGGTGGTCCGGCAACCGGAATGCCCAAGGAGAGGGCGGGCTGACCTCGGGGGTTCTTCTTATCTCCCTTGCGGCGGGTGGTTTGCCTTTCGCCGGAAGCTCCGGGAATTGTCAGGGAGGGCAGAATCGCAACGCTCTTTGTGAAAATCGAGACCCTACCGATGGGAGTGACAGATCATCAGAAATCCCCACCGCGAGGGGACACAAAAAGGCTCCGCTGGTGGGCGGAGCCTGCGGGGAGAAGGCCGGTGGAAGGCCTATTTCTGGAAGAGGACGTGGTCCTTGTCGCCCTTGGAAAGGATGTAGGCGAGCAGGTCGAGGATGTCTTCGTCTTCCAGCATATTGAGGAGGCCCGGTGGCATCATTGAGACCGGAGTGGGTTCGGTGGAAAGGATGTCTTGGGTTTTGATCGAGGTCATTTCCCCCGGGGCCATGAGATCGGTGATGATG
>JALQTQ010000428.1 GCA_023263995.1 Akkermansiaceae bacterium
TACCAAGACAATGCAAGACCGTCGCGTTGATCTCGTTGATGTGCACGCGGTCCTTAACCGGGTTATAGGAGAAGTCGTCGGTCTCTCCCAGGGTTACGCCGCCTTTGATGCCGCCTCCCGCCATCCACATGCAGAAATTCCGGGGATGGTGGTCGCGCCCGTATCGCTCCCGGGTGAGCTTCCCCTGCGAATAAACCGTGCGCCCGAATTCCCCGCCCCAGATCACGAGGGTCTCATCGAGCATGCCCCGCTGCTTTAGATCCATGAGCAGACCAGCGCAGGCCTGATCAGTGTCGAGGCACTGGTTGCCGAGCTCCCGCGGAAGGTCACCGTGGGAATCCCAACCGCGATGCATGATCTGCACCATCCGCACCCCACGCTCGACCAGTCGACGCGCCATTAGCGCGCTCGAAGCAAAGGACCCCGGCGTCTTCACCCGGTCGCCATACAACGCGAGAGTCGACGGCGTCTCCTTGCGTAAATCGGTCAACTCGGGCACGCTGGCCTGCATACGGAAGGCCATTTCGTATTGCGACATGCGGGTCCGGATATCCGGGTCACCGAATTTCTCGAACCCCCTCTGGTTGAGCTGCCCGAGGGCATCGAGCATGGCACGCCGGTCGCTTCGGTCGACCCCCGGAGGGTTTTCGAGGTAGAGCACCGGATCGTTTCCCGACCTCAAGACCACCCCGCTGTTTTTTCCAGGCAGGAAGCCCGCCCCCCACATCCGGCTGAAAAGGGCCTGAGCATTGGAACCATTCGGAAAATTGGGCGTGAGTGCCACAAAGGCCGGCAGATCCTCGGTCTCAGCCCCGAGCCCATAGGAAATCCAGGAACCCATACTGGGCTTACCCGGGACCTCACTGCCGGTCATGACAAAAGTGCAGGCCGGATCGTGGTTGATGGCATTGGTGTGGACCGCTTTGACGACCGCGAGATCATCGACCACTTGCGCGGTGTATGGCAGCAGTTCGCTGACCCAACGACCGCATTGACCGTGCTGAGAGAACCGATATCTTGAGGGTGCCACCGGAAAGCGTCCCTGCCCGCTGGTCATGGTCGTGATGCGGTCGCCCAAAAAATCGCGCGGAAGGTCCTTGTCGAACTGTTTGTGCAGTT
Organism: Akkermansiaceae bacterium; assembly: GCA_023263995.1. Taxonomy (GTDB): domain Bacteria; phylum Verrucomicrobiota; class Verrucomicrobiia; order Verrucomicrobiales; family Akkermansiaceae; genus SW10. Next base: position 1,120 of record JALQTQ010000428.1, read on the forward strand.
CCGGCTTGTAGTCCCAAGTGTCCAGTTGAGACGGCCCGCCATTCATGTGAAGGTAGATCACGGCCTTGGCTTTGCCCGGGAAGTGGGGGAGCCCGGGCAGCCCCGGATGGACCGAGGAACCACCAGAAGCCCAGGTCTTCGAAGTCATCAGGGAGGCCATCGCGAGGCCCCCAAGCCGGATTCCGGTATCACCAAAGAACTGGCGACGCGTCTGCAATAGCTGGTTTTCAAGGAAGGGATTCATGGCGGTGGTGTCAGTTGCGGACGAGGGCCTCGTCCATGTTCAAGACCAAGTTGGCGGCCAGAGTCCAAGCCGCCAGTTCAGCAGGAGGAAAGGACGGGTCGGGCTTTGATTCCCCGAAGTTGATGGCCTCGGATGCGGCATCAAGTGATTCATCGTACTTCTTGAGTTGCTTCGTCAGGAAATCGGTCATAATCTCCCGCTCCGGCGCTTCGGGGACCCGCGCGAGAACAACGCGAAAAAGGAAGGCCAGCCGTTTTTCCCTTTCGGGAAAAGCCTTCATCGCGCGCTCCGCCAGCCCGCGGGCCGCCTCAAAGTGCTGCACGTCATTCATCAATTGCAGAGCCTGCAACGGGGTGTTGCTTCGCTCCCGGCGCAAGCAAAACTGCTCCCGGGACGGGGCGTCGAAGTTGGCGAACAGAGGGTGGGGAGCCGTCCGCTTGAAGAAGGTGTAGATCGACCGCCGATACAGATCACTGCCGCTTCCCTGACGGTAAAAGCGGGTATTGGACCCTCCAAAGGCGACCGGCTCCCAAATGTTTGAGGGTTGGTAAGGCATCA
>JALQTQ010000429.1 GCA_023263995.1 Akkermansiaceae bacterium
CCATCGAATCCTCCTGCGATGAAACTGCCGTGGCCCTTATCAAAAGACAGGGTCGAAAGCCCCTCTTGGCCGCCTCGCTGATCTCCTCGCAAATCGAGATCCATCGTGAATTCGGCGGCGTCGTTCCCGAAGTTGCCTGCCGCAACCACGCCCAGCGCCTCCGCCCGCTGGTCGAGCAGGCGCTGTCCCAAGCCGGGGTCACGGTCAACGAACTCTCCGCCCTGGCCGCCACCCGCGGGCCCGGGCTAGCCTCTTCCCTCCTGGTGGGGTTAGCCTATGCCAAAGGACTCGCCGCCGCCACTGGCAAGCCCTTTTACGGGATTAACCACATGGAAGGTCACTTGCTTTCCCCATTCCTCAACCGGGGATCAGTCCCTCGCCATCTCGCCCTCATCGTTTCAGGCGGACACACCCTCCTGATCGATGTCCGAGGGCCGCACGATTACCGTCCGTTGGGACGGACGATCGATGATGCTGCCGGGGAAGCCTTCGACAAGGTCGGGCGCATGCTCGGCCTACCCTACCCCGGGGGACCGGAAATCGAAAAGCAGGCTGTCCCGGGAAACCCCAAAGCCTTCGACTTCCCTCGCGCGGCTCTCCCGGATGCTCCCTTCGATTTCTCATTTTCCGGTCTCAAGACCGCCGTCCTCTACCAGATCCGCAAACTCGACGATCCCCGCCAGCACCTCCACGATCTCTGCGCCTCGTTTCAAGCTGCAGTTATCGATGCTCTCGTGACGAAAACGATCAAGGCCGCTCGGCATCTGGGCCACGACCTCATCGCCCTTTCCGGGGGGGTGGCCTGTAATTCCGCCCTTCGCAAACATCTGACCGAAATGGCCAACCGGGCCGGTCTTTCGGTGCAGGCGACTCCGCCCGCCCTCACCACGGACAACGCCGCGATGATTGCCTTCGCCGCGCTCCTGGCCGCGGAAAGCCGCGCACCCGATTCCCTCGATATCGGGATCGACCCCAATCTCGCCCTGACCCGATGATGTCTCCCGGGTTTCGCTTCTCAGAGATCCGCTTTTTTTGTTCGCGCAGGCCCCACCCTTTAGCCTTCAATTCCTCCCAGTGACCCAGGAACGGACCGATCAACTCGCCGACGGCTCATATGAGTTTCTCTCGATTTTTCTCGAGGGCCTGCCTTTTATCTTTCTGGGGACATTAATCAGCGGCTTTCTCGGAACCTATCTCCCCAAAGGCACCTTCGAAAAGATCCTGCCCAAAAACCCTTTCCTTGCCATCCTCATCAGCGGACTCCTCGGAGCAGTCTTCCCGGTCTGCGAATGCGCGGTGGTCCCGGTCATCCGACGCCTGATCAAAAACGGCCTGCCCGCCGCCTGCGCCCTCGCCTACATGCTGGCCGCTCCGATCTTCAACCCGGTGACCGCCATCAGCACTTACAAGGCCTTCGCCAATTCTCACGAAATCACCCTCTCACGCCTCGCCCTCGGCTACCTCATCGCCATCCTCATCGCCCTCCTTGTATCACGCATCTCCCTCGGGTGGTTCCTCAAGGAAAAGTCTCAGGGTGATCACGAGCACGAACATCACCACCCTCGAACACTCCATGCCGCGCTCAACAACTCCCTGCGCGACCTGATGGACGTTGGACTTTACTTCTGCATCGGCGTGGTCCTGACCGCGATCCTCAAAACCACCGTCATTGATCCGACCGACGACTTCTGGAAAGACCTCGCCAACAATTCAGTCCTCGGCTCGCTTGGCATGATGATTCTCGCCTTCGTCCTCAGCCTCTGCTCAACCTCAGACGCCTTCATCGCCGCCAACTTTGCCAACTTCAAATACGGCCCCAAGCTGGCCTTCATGGTTTTCGGTCCCATGATGGACGCCAAGCTGGTCTTCCTTTACTCAACGGTTTTCCGATGGAAATTCATCGCCTTCCTCTTCGCTGCC
>JALQTQ010000042.1 GCA_023263995.1 Akkermansiaceae bacterium
CGCCCAAGATGGCGCGTTTGCCATCGCGGCGGCGCACGCCAATCGCCTTCAAGGTGGCACAATCCCGCACCGCACCGTCGATACGGACCTTGTCGTAGGTGGCGTCGAAGGTCAGGTAGCGCATCTCTTCAAGCTCTCGCTCCCGCCAATTTTTGAACTCTTCATCGAGCTGTTTGTTGAGATTGGAGACCTGGCAGGAGGAAACCTCAAAACCGCATAATTCTTAAACGATGCAGGTCACACGGCGGGTGTTGACGCCTTGGACATCCATGGTGGCGATCGCGGATTTGAGGGCGCGCTCCCTCCGTGATCCCTTTTCGTGCCGTGAGGTCCGGAATGGGTCAGAGCTGCTGCGGACCTGTGGGGTGCCCAGATCGAGGGACTCCATCGCGTTTTGACAGGCGCGGGGTTTGAATCCGTTGGCGTAACCGTTGCGTTCGCTACTGTGCTGGTGGGGGCGACCCCGAGATGTTGCTCGCGCTCGATGAGCACTGCGGCATTCATGAGGGTTTGGGCGATGATGACCAGCCCGTCGCTGAGGCCATCGTTGAGAAGGATCTTGATGAGGTGGTCACTGAGGTTATCTTGCGAATGCCTATCCATGGTTGTTTTTTTTTGTTTAAACCATTCAGAATGGGACCTCGGGCGGACCCTGCCAGCCCCGGATGGGGGCGGCAGCCGACGCCTGATCGCGATGGGGAGCCTCTGCGGAGTTGCTCAGGTCAAATGACAGACAGATCTTAACATCGACCGGGCTGCTCGGTCCAAGCAGGACATTCCATTGACTTTGTTGCCAATGAGTCGCTTGATCTCGCACACCTCTTGATTCCAATCTACGCTGAAATCGGAAGCTAGAGTGTCCCTAAGGAGTATCCCTTACTTCCACCGGTAAAGGTGCAGGCCCTCGAGGTGGCGGACATAAAGTTCCTCACCGCAAACCGCCAAGTGGGCCCAGGTCGGCGGGGTCTCGAGATTGAGTTGCGAGACCAGTTGGAACTTCGTGGGATCGGCTTCGATGAGCAGGAGGAAACCTCGTTGGTCCAAGGCGAGGATGCGATTTCCCTGCGTCACCATCGAGCAATACTCGCCGAACTTTTTCTCCGAGCTCCACAGGGTCTTGCCGGTCACGGGGTCGAGGCAGTGGAACTTCTTATCCCGCCCGTGGAGGTAGATCTTTCCTTCGACAACCACCGGCGACGACATGTAACCCTCGCGCTTTTCGTCGTTCCACTGCTGGGTGGCCTTCAGCTCGCCTTCCGCACCGGCCACATCGAAGAGAAAGGACCCGCCGCCGTAAGTCGCGGTGAACACCCGGTCGCCGAGCGGGGTGGGGGGAAGGATGTTCATGCCGCGGAAGGCCTTCACCGGAATGGTCCAAACCACCTGACCATTCCCGGGATCAATCCCGCCAAGCAGGGCGCGGGTCTGCACGAGGATCTGGTCCACTCCGCCCACCGTGGCCCGCCTGGGCGAGGAAAAGGCACTGCCGAACATCGCCCGATCATCGGCCAAGGCCTGCCAGAGCGTCTTGCCATCGCTCTTGCGGATCTTGCGCAGGGCTGTCCCAACCTGAACGTAGAGATTTTCGTCATCGAGCAGGGGAGAGGAGACAAAGCCAAAGGAGGGGAGGGGGGTTTCCTCCTCGGTCGGGTAGTCGCGACGCCAGTTGACCTCGCCCGTTTTAACGTCAAGCGACACCAGGACATCCCGCATCCCGCCCACGAAGAGGCTTTCGCCATCGGTAGCCGGCGTGGAGCGCACCCACGACCCGTTCTTGGCGGCGTAGAAGGGGACCCGCATCGATCCCGGCCAGCTTGCTTCCCAGAGTGGCTTTCCGTCGGCCCGTGAAAAGGCCCGCACGATCTCGTCCTTCTTGTCCCTAGTTTCGACCGTGAAAACGCGGTCGCCGGAAACGACGGGGCTGGCGTATCCTTCGGCCAGTTCGGTCTTCCAGACGAGCTTGAGGTTGTCAGCCGTGAGCGATTCCGGCCACGGCACGGCTTTCTCCGCAACTTTCCCGTCCCGGGTCGGTCCCCGCCATTGCGGCCAGTCCTGAGACCAAAGGGGGGAGATCAGGACCGTCAGAAGTGAGAAAAGAGCCTTCATGACTGTTAGAATCGACCCGATTCCGGAAAAGGCAAACCGCCGAGCTGATGAAACTTTCTCCCCGATCCCCCCGTTTAGGCTCCGGGATGACCGCACGCATTTTTGGATGGATCACCACCGCCCTCGTTTCCACGGCTGCCGCGGAGAACGGCTGGGTCTCCCTGTTCGACGGCGAAACGCTGAAAGGCTGGACCAATGCTGCCGGAAAAGAGGTCCCGGAAGGCGCTTGGATCGCCGAAAACGGTGTTCTTTTCCGCAAGGACCGCGGCGGCGACCTTTACACCGCCAAGGAATACCGCGATTTTGAATTCCGCTGGGAGTGGAAGATTTCCCCCAAGGGCAACAGCGGGGTGAAATACCGCGTCACCTCCTACGGCGGCGAACTCCTCGGCCCCGAGTATCAGATTCTCGAAGACGCCCACCGGGGTGGCAAAGGCAATCCAAAAAACAAAGTCGCCTCGCTCTACGACCTCATCCCCGCCAACGAAAAGAAAAAGATCAACCCGGTCGGCGAGTGGAACACCTCACGCATCGTGGCCCGGGGCCACCATCTGCAACACTACCTCAACGGCCAGCTCGTGGCCGAAGTCACGGTGGGAGGCGACCAATGGAACGAGGCCCTGAAAAAATCGAAGTTCAAAAACCGCCCGGAATTTGCGACCAACCTTGCCGGGCGAATCTTCCTCCAGGACCACGGCAACCAAGTCTGGTTCCGCAAACTTGAAATCAAGGAACTGGGCCCCGCCAACTAACTCTCACCAAGCGACTCCATGATGAAACGACTCCTTATTCTCCTTCCCCTCGCCCTCTTGGGCCTGGTGCCGCTGGCTTTCCTCAAGGCCGAGCCACAGGCCGTCAAGGCTCAGGAAGCGCCCAAGCCCCTCAAGGCCCTCCTTATTGCCGGCGGCTGCTGCCACGACTACGCGAAACAACACGAAGTCCTCTTCAAGGGCATTCAGGCCCGCGCCAACGTGCAGGTCGATGTCATGTGGACTCGCGACAAGTCGACCAACCCGCCCCTCCCGGTCTACGAAAACGACGACTGGGCTACGGGTTACGATATCATCATCCATGACGAATGCTCTGCCAACAACAAAGACCTCGCCGTGATGGAGCGCATTCTCAAGGTTCACGAAACGATCCCCGCGGTGCACCTTCACTGCGCGATGCATTCCTTCCGCAACGGCACCGACAAGTGGCCCAAGCACCTCGGCCTGCACTCCACCGGCCACGGCCCGCAAAAGCCGCTGGAAATCACCTACCCCAACGAGGACCACCCCATCACCAAGGGCCTCGAAAACTGGACCACCAAAAACGAGGAGCTCTACAACAACCGCGAGGTCTTCGACATCGAACCGCTCGCCATGGCCACCCAGAAGGTCGGCGAACGCGAGAATACCGCCATCGTGGCCTGGACCAACACCAAGTCGGGTGCCCCTTCCTTCTCCACCACCGTAGGCCACAACACCTACACCGTGGAGGACCCCCGCTACCTCGACCTCATCACCCGCGGGCTCCTCTGGGCTGCTGGGAAGCTGAACGACGACTACCTCGTGCCCTACACCGGGGACAACGTCGTCACCGAGATGGACGGTAAAAAAAAAGTGAAGCGCCAAAAGTAAGCCAGGCTCCCAAGGACGCCACCCTGGTCAAGGTCACGGCCTCGTCCACCCAAGACAGCGAGGGCCACTTCCCTTGGATGGGGATCGATGGTGATGTCGAAACCCGCTGGACCGCCAACGGAGCGGACCACCCAGCCTGGCTCCAGCTGGAATTTCTCAAGCCCGCGACCGTCACGTCGGCCGAGATCCTCTGGGAAATGCGGGACCAGTGGTATCACTACAATATCGAGACTTCGACCGACGGAAAAACCTGGGCGATGGCCCACGACGGCTCGCAGAATGCCCGCCAGTCCGACACCAAGGACGCGTTCGAGGCCAAGGACATCAAGTTCCTCCGCGTCACCACCCTCGGCCAGGAAACCCAGAAATGGCCAGCCTTCTGGGAAATCCGCCTCGCTGGACCTCAGGGCCCGCTCAAGCTCTTTCCCGTTTTTGAAGAAGGCGACAAAAGCAAGGCCGGCTTCCTCAATGGCGACCTCAAAAAGTCGGGCAACATCAAGCCCACCATCCCCAAGCTGACCCCCGAAGAAGAGCAAGCCATCCTCAGGGATGTCGAGGTGCCCGAGGGCTTCGACGTCACTCTTTTTGCCAACTGGCAGTCGGCCAACTACCCGGTCTACGTCGCGGCCTCGCCGGGCGGTGACCTCTACGTGTCCTCCGATGGCAACGGCTCGCTCGGTCGTGATCCCCATCGCGGACGGGTCCTGCGCCTGCGCGACACCGACCACGACGGGCGTGCCGACGAGGTCACGGAATTCATTCCCGACATCGACTCGCCCCGCGGCCTGATCTGGGATCACGACCGCCTCTACCTCCTCCACCCACCCCACATCTCGGTCTTCTTCGACCGGGATCGCGATGGCGTGGCCGAGGAATCGAAACGCCTCATTTCCGACATCGCCTTCGGCTTCAAGGACCGCCCCGCCGACCACACCACCAACGGCCTGGAATTGGGAATCGATGGCTGGATCTACATCGCGGGCGGCGACTTCGGTTTCATGAAGGCGACTGGCACCGACGGCCGCACCCTGCAGCACCGCGGCGGCGGGGTGATTCGTTTCCGTCCCGATGGCACCGGCCTCGAGCTCTACTCGACGGGCACCCGCAACATCCTCGCCACCCCGATGTCGCCCACCCTCGACATGTTCGCGCGTGACAACACCAACGACGGCGGCGGCTGGGACGTGCGCTTCCACCACTTCACCCCGCTTTCCGACCACGGCTACCCGCGCCTCTACATGAACTTTGGCAAGGAACACATCCAACCGCTCGCCGACTACGGCGGTGGTTCGGGATGCGGCGGTGTTTACATCCACGAACCGGGCTTCCCCGAGGCATGGAACAAGGCCCCTTTCACCTGCGACTGGGGGAAAGCCGGCCTCTTCCGTCACTCGGTGGCACCCGATGGCGCCACCTTCAGGGAAACCACAGAACCGCAGCGCTTCATCAAAGTGACCCGCCCTACCGACGCCGACGTCGATGGCATGTCCGCCGTCTACCAGGCCTCCTGGAAAGGTCCCGCGACCTTCGGCTGGGCCGGGCCCAATCAGGGATACATCGTCCGAGTGACGCCGAAGGGTTACATTCCCGAGCCGCTTCCGGATTATGAGAAGATGAGCGATGAGGAGTTGGTGGAGGCTTTGAAATCGCCTTCCCACGTTCGGACCCTTGCGGCTCAAAGGGCAATCCTACGCCGCAAGGATAGCATTGAACTGAACGAGGCTTTGGGAAATCTCAGTTGCGACAGCAAGAGCTTTCTTCCCGCTCGAGTCGCCGCTATTTTTGCGATGGCTCTCAAATCACCAGGATCAGGAGGACTGATGGCATTGGTCGGCGGGAGGGTTTTGCCTGAAATTCAGCCTTATCTTGTGAGAGCATATGCAGAGGTGAATCACCCTGTCTCGATTGATGGGGCGCTTGATGTTTTCACCAAGACTCTCAGGACGAGCGAAGATCCGAAAGAAACCGTCGAAACCATCCATGCGCTCTCAAGACTCTTCGAAAAACAAACGTTCCCTGAAGCGGGTCTTTCCATCGCCCAGCACCTCGCCTCCAAGGACCCCGTCATCCGCCACACCGCCTACCGCGCCCTCGCCAAGATGTCGGCCCACGAAGCGGCTTTTTCGATGATCGACAATGACGACATCGACACCCGCAAGGCCGCCGCCTGGGCGCTCATGCGCATGCACAAACCCGAGGCCATCAACGGGCTCATCTCGCGCCTCGGCTCGGAAAAGGACCTTGCGAAACGACGTCCCCTCCTTTCCACCCTCGCCCGCCTTTACCACAAGGAAGCTGAATGGCAGGGCGATTCCTGGGGCACCCGCCCCGACACCCGCGGGCCCTACTACCAACTCGCGACGTGGGAGCAGTCGGAACGCATCCTCAAAACCCTGAAGGACATCCTCGAGGACGCCCCGCCCGAGGAAGCCGCCTTCATTATCAAGAAACTCAACAAGAATCGCATCCCGGCCGATGACGCCCTCGACCGCCTCGTCGAGCTGGCCCTTGCGGATGACCAACTGGTTCCCGAAGCCATCAAACAAATCGCCACAGGCGATTCGATCCCACCCAAAGCCATTCCGCTCGTTCGGGCCGGGGCCCTCAATCCGCAAAGCTCCGCCGAGACCCTGCAGGACGCGGTCAAGATCCTCGTGAGATCCGACGACCGCGAAGCCCTCCCGTCCCTCCTCGCCGCTCTCGAACATCTCGGCTCGATCCAAGGGGCCCAGCGGGCGCGGGACCAAGCCCTCCGTGCATTCCTCAATGCCCCGAAGCTCGAGAATCATCATCTGGCCCTCGAGAAACTGGTGGTGGAAAAGCCTGATACCCTCGCCGGTCATCACGCCGCCATGGCCGTGCTCTCCCTGGCCTCCCGCAAGGGCGGCTCACCCGAATCCCGCGAGATGTCGCTCAAGGCCATCGATCACGGATGGCGTGATCCCAAACAACGTTTGGCCTTCATCAAAGCCGCCCACGAGACCCGCAATCCTCTCCTCAACGACAAGATCCGCGTGGCCCTCAGCGATCCCGATGCCCCCCTTGCCAAGGCTGCGGGCGAGGCGGCCAAAGCCCTCAAGATCCAGGCTCCGGGCGAGGACAAAACTCCGAAGATTGCGGTCCTTGATCCTGCGGATGCCGTCAAACAGGTCACCGCGCACAAGGGCGACGTAGCCTTGGGCGAAGCCGTCTTTACCCGGGCCACCTGCAATGCCTGCCACACCGTGTCCCAGGACGAGGCGCAAAAGGGTCCCTACCTCGGCAACATCACCGAGACCTACCGGCGCAACGAGCTCGCGGAAGCCATCCTCATTCCCAACAAGACCATCGCCCAGGGCTTTGCCACCAATACCTTCACCCTCAAGGATGGGCGCTCCTTCGTCGGCTTTGTCACCAACGAGGCGGGCGACTCGGTCACCATCCGCGACATCGCCAGCCGGGAACATTCCTTCAAGAAATCGGAAATCAAGGAACGCGCGACCCTCGAAACCTCCCTCATGCCTCCTGGCCTCATGTTGCCCTTCACCGTCCACGAAATGGCCAGTCTTCTCGATTACCTGGAATCGCTCAAAAAAAAGTGACACTTCCCCAAGAACCCTTGGCGGGGTGCTCGACCGATGAGGAAATTGCCAGCAACGGTGTTTCTGCTTCTTTCAGGAAGCATTGAAGTGGTCCCAGGAAACGGAGCCAAGCCGATATTGATGAATTGAGCTGGTCGGACCGGGGCAGATCACCTGAACATACGACCGGTAGCCGTCAAGCGAGTTGACCGATTTAGGCGACGTTTTTTTGATATTTTTCGAGGGTGCGGTTGTTGATCGGATAGAGGTTGACCTGGCCGGAGGGTTGGCAGTTTCTAACGGTCCCCTTGACCCAGCGGCTGGGGTTTTCCTTTCGTTTGGTTTCGAGGAGTTTTTCTCCTTTCTTGTCGGTGAATCGGCTGAGAAGGAGTTCATCGGTGATTTGAGCAATCGCGTCTGCCTCCTCCTCACTCGCTTGGGTGTTGCCGGTGTGGGGGGGCGGTGTGAAGAGAATCCCGGAATTCGTCTTCAGCAGGGAGGCGTTTTCAGGAAGGGTGAGGACCTGGAGCTCGTTATTTTCCGCGGCGTGAAGACGCCCCTCGTAAACGATCTCCGAAATGAAACTGCATACCTGTGGGTGCATGCGATAGGAGGTGCCCAGAAAGATGCCCCGATCGGGAGGCATCGTGGCATGCTCCCCGAGCATGTACTCCAGAGCAGAGGAGCCTGTTTCCCCTGGATGCGATCCCTGGATCGGCTGGGCAAGCTGCATCTGGTCTCCGAGGAGAACGATGTTCCTGGCGCAGGCCGACATGGCCACGAGGTTGGCGAGCGAGACTTGGCCCGCCTCATCGACGAAAAGGTAGTCGAGGCGGTCTTCCATGTCCGCTCGGCTGAAAAGCCAGGCCGTGCCAGCGATGAGACCATCGACATAGGCCTCCGCCCCCTTGGATCCGCTCGCCGCACGTATGATCCCGGGAAACTCTACAAAGAGGGGATCGTTCTTGTCCTTCCCGGGGTAGATGGCCCGGAAGTCTCCGCCGACCACCTTTCCCGTGGCCCGGAGCAGGTTGATGATCGCCTTGTGGCTGTTGGAGACGATACCAACGTTTCGGCCTTCATTGAGAAGTTCGGCGATGACGTGGCTCCCGGTGTAGGTCTTGCCACATCCCGGAGGGCCCTGAATGATGAGAGCGGAGTCCTTGAGTCGGGGGACGATCCGGAGCGCAGCCTGAAGCGGGGACTCATCCCCGGCAGTCAGGATCTCTCCTGAGGAAGGCCCATCCACCATGGGGGCGCCGCGGGTCAGGATCCTTTTGAGAAGCGGAGGGAGGTTCCGCGACTCTTTCCAGTCGATGGCGCGCCGCTCGATGGCCTCTTCCATCGCCCCCGGCGAGACGAACTCGTCAGGAATCACGAGATCCGTGCAGGCAGCTCGGCCGCCTCCAGCTTATCGCTGAGCTGACGCCGGCTGATCTTGAGGGTGACGGTCCCATTATCGGTGTCCATCTCATCGATAGTTGGGGCAACGGCGATATTTTCTGCTAAAAACACTTTCTTTCCTTTGGAGATCTTGGTGTCTTGTTCGGTGTAAAACTTGTAGTGGAAGCGGAGAGATTGTTTGACCGTTTCGGGCTCACCCACTCTTTCCAGTGTAGCGGGGCAGTTGATGTCCTCGTAGAGCTCTTCCTCGGTCATCTCGCTGCGCTCGTATTTCGCCCAGAAGACCGGCTTGGATTCGCGGCGGTGGAACTCGACGAGGTGCCAGAGCAGTTCGGTGATCTTGAGTCGCTCTCTGTCGTCAGCGGGCAGCGCTTCCCACCCGGACCTTGGCGGAAGGTCCTTGAGGAGCAGCTCCGCCAGCTGCATGCGACGCTCGAGCGCTTCGGACAAATTCGTGCTGTCCGGCTAGTCCGCCTGGTCGCCTGGATCAGCCGGTGGCGAAAAGACGATCCCGTGCTCCTCCTGCTTCCTGCGGAGCCATTCGGCCAGCTCCCAGGTCGATTCGCAGTCGTCCTCATTGTCGTCCCGGATCTTACGCAGGATCTTGGATTCCGTCCAATCGCGGGATTGTTCGCTCTCGAGCCACTGTCCGTAATAGACGACCGAGCCGAGGGCGGTCTGGACGTCGCCTTCGCGTTCCTCACGGTAGATCTTTTCAACCTGTTTCAGGGAATAGCTGTCGGTTCCAAGTCGCAGCGACTGTTGGACAATCCGGTAGAGGTCGACGAAAACGTCGTTCCTGGGCAGGTCATCGACCTTGTCTTCCCGGGTCGCGTATTTTCCCATGAGCCGTCGCATCGCTGTCACTTCGTAGGGCGCATAGTGATAGATGCGCATGGAGCGATCCTCCCGCCAGCGCTTGTGTACCCAGTCGATGAAGGCCTCGAAGGAGGCTTTTTCCTCAACCTCGTCGTGAGCCCACCAGTCCTTGAAGTCAGGAGTGCCATCCTCTCGAAGAACAGTGGCACCGAGGAGATCCTCCAGTCCGTCGGCAATGAGGGGGTATCCCTCAATGTCGAAGAAGATGTCGTTGGGAGAGGGCGGGGGGTAGCAGGGCGAGTCCGCGATGAGGGTCTTCCGGTGCGGGAGTGAGTATCTCGAACTTTGGGGTGGATCCTTCCGGCTGCTTTCTCGATTCCTCCTGAATGCGGGCCTGCTCGCGGAGCCGCTGGAAGATTTCATTCTTCATTTTTGGGATTGAGGTCAGGTCGCAGGAGGCGAGAGCTGCGAGAGTATTCACCCCGGCCTCCTCCAGTTTGGCGATTTGTCCGGTGGTGATTCCGGCCACCTGGACGAGATGGTCTTTCTTCTTCAACCAATCTTCGGCTGCCGACGACCAAAGGCGGTGGTCGGCCCTGGGATCTGGAAATGGTGGCTCATCATCAGCTGAGAAACGCTCCATCAAGGTGAGGAAGGCCTCCTTCAACTGAAGGTAGTAGCCAAAGAACTCGGCGGTACGGAAGGGCACCTTTTCGTCGTTACCAAGAACAACTTGAACGATCTCAGGTCGCTGGCCCGTGAGATTCTCCAACATTTCGGCGTAGCAGCAGAGTTGGACGAGATGGTAGGGTTTGGATTTGCGGGCGAGCTTGGTGTCCCAGACCTCGTAAGAGCCGTCATCACTGCGGACGAGGAAATCGGTGAAGTCAGCAAATGGTTCGGATTCGAGTGCTCCTTGAAAGATGATTTCGCGTCGCTCTCTCATAGCCTGGAGGGTCAGATCCGCTGCTTGATCGCTCCGCTCGATCTCGCAGACGTCCCGTCCCTGCTCCTTCAGCTGGGCGAGGAAGCGTTCTTCATGCTCATCTGCAGTGCGGGCGATGGGTTTTCCCCATCGGTTTGCCCGTCTGGCGTTGCCGCTTCCGGGTTCTCAAGGTGTAAGCGGTTCATCCAGCTCGCGAAGGGGGACTCCATGAACTGAACGAGGTCTGAAGGGGAATAGATGATCGTGTTGTTTCGTCTTCGCATTCCCTATCGTTGGTTGTGTGGCCTGGGTGGGGCGTTCTTGATCCCAGAACGGTTGCTTTCTGGCCCATCCCGCCGCTTCATGATTTCATGAGGGGCGGAGTGATCTTGATGGTTTCTGCTCCCAGACCGGAGTAGTCCGCCGGGTTGCAGGTGAGAACGATGATTTGCAGACCGCGGCTGGCGGCGAGGTCAAGCATTCGCTGGAGGGCCTGAACCCGGTCCGGATCCGAATTGGTGAAGGCATCGTCGAAGACGAGCGGGAGCGTGCCCCCGAAATTGTCCGCGAGAATTTCGGCGGTGGCGAGACGGAAGGCCGCCGCGGCTTGTTCCCGGGCCCCGCCGCTCAGGTCAGTGAAGTCGAAGGTGCCTTCGGGCCTCGCGAGGCGGAGGCTTTCGAAGGCTTGGTCCTTCAGGGTGACGGTGGCACGGGCGTCCCGGCCGAAGAGGCACTGCAGATAGATGGACACCTTTTCAGCCAGCGGGCGGGTGAATTCATCGGCGAGGCTGCGTTGTTCTTCGGAAAAGAGGTCCGCCAAAAGCAGGATCGCCCCGGCGTGGCGCTCGGCAGTGGCATGACGTTCGCGGGCGGAAGCCAGGGCGGCCTCCGCGAGGGCTTGGGCAGCCTCGGGGTCGGTCGTGCCATCCCGGTGCAGCATCGCCTTCGCCGCCGCCGCTTCGTTTCCGGCCGCTCTTCGATCCTCTTGGGCCTTCAAGATCGCCCGCTTCAAACGCTCCTGATCGAGTTTCAGCTGTTCGGGGTTTAGGGAAGCCAATTCCTGTCGGGATCCTTCCAGCTTGGCGGCGGCGGCCTTGTCCTTGGCGGCCAGATCGGCAAGGGCCGAGAGGCGAGTCTTCTCATCGCCATTGCTTTTCACCAGGACACCCAGTTTGGCTTTCAGGTCCCGCACCGCCTCGAGGTCTTCCTCGATTGATGACTGGTGGGTCGCTAGCTCCCTCTCGGCCCGCTCCAAGGTTTTCTCTGCGGCCTGCCGCCTCTCCCCGGCTTCCTGCTCTCGCTTTTCCTGTTTTTGGAGCGCCTCCTCGCCATCGGCCAGCATGGCCTTGGCCGCCTCAAGGTCCGCTGGTTTGGGAAGGTTACTAAGACCTTGGCTTCGCTGGGAGATGGCGGACTTGGCCTTCTCCGACTCGGCCTCGGCCTGCTTGAGGCGGTCTTCGAGCTCTGCCGGGTGGCGGGCCTCAATTCTGGCCTCGATTCCCTCGATTTTCTTTTCGATCTGGGTCCGCTCGGCGTGCCGGGTGCTGGCTTCCTCGAGGGTGGCGACTCCGGCTTCCTCGAGGGCTTCGGCGAGGGCATTGGCGGTATTTTTGGCTCGCTCGCGGGCGGCGGAGAGTCCGGTGCCTCCGCCGGGGATGATGTGGATGGTCGTGGAGTCACCGATCCGGATCTCGCTTTCCCCGTCGATCACCCTGCGTTCGCCGGGTGGGAGTTCCTCACCGTCGAGCTCGACTGCGGTCGAGCTCTGGCGTACCTCGACTCCGGTGGCCATGCACTCAAGCGCGACGCGGGCCTCGCGCTGTTCACTGGTCAGCTTCCCCAGTCGGTCGAGGGCCTTGCGGGTCACCGGAGGAAGCGCCGCCAGTTCGCGGCGGGCTGCCTCCACATCTTCCCTGAGCGAGGCCACTTCTGCCCACTGTTTCTGAAGGAGGTCCCTGGCCTTCTCTCGTTCGAAGACACTCGTCCACGCCCGTGCGAGTCTTTCCTTCCTGCGTTCTTGTTGGGTGGCTTCGCGGGCGACCTCGGCCTCCTGCCTGGCCTTCTTCAGAGCGTTTGCCGCTCCGGTTTTGACCTGTTCGAGGGAATCCCTCCTTTTCCGGGTCGGCCCCAGGGCGGACTCCTTTTTGGAGAGTTCCTGTTCGTTCTCCGCGATCTCACGATGGGCCTTGGTGAGCGACTCCAATCTGTCGTGGGCATCCTTTGCCGTCGTCTCCTCTGCTCCGATTCGGTGTTGCAATTCGGTCACCTTGTCGCGGGCTTCCTTGTTTCGCTTTTGATCCGCCTCAAGTCCTGGCAAGACTGCGTCGGTTTCTCGGATCGTGCGCTCGGCCTCCCGGAGCTGGTTCGCGGCCTCGTGCCGTTCGGCGACCTTGTTGGTCGCCTGCCTGACTTCCTCCTCGGCTTCGTTTAGCTGGCTTTCTGCCCGAGCCAAGTCGGTGCCGGCCCTCGGCTTACCCGCCCCGGTAAAGATGGCGGCACGCTCGTCGGAGAAGGTGCGGGCCAGTCGGGAGTCGAGGTCCGACTGCATGACGGCGGCGGCCCCGCCGGACTGAAGGTTGGCGAGGAGGTTGCTGGTCTGACTGGAGGCCGCCTCGGTGGGATCGTCGCCGCTTTGGCCCTGACGCACCCACAAGTGTGACCATTGGCGCGCGCTGCGTTCTGCGGCTCCACGTCCCCCAGAGGCCGGCTCGACGCCGAGAATTTCCGCGAGGCGGGACTCGGCTTCGTCGTCCTGCCAGGTGGCTCCGCCGGCCTCGCTGAGTTGGGCCGTCCCCGAAGGACCGCTGAAGCGTTTCCTGAGGTGGTAGGTCTTTCCTTCGTCTTCGAATTCCACTTCGACCTCCGGGTGGTCCGATCCTTGTCGGGACACCATGCTCTCGCGACCTTCGCCGGTGATCTTGGCCTTGAGGAAAAGGGCCCGATGGGCGGCCTCGACGAGCGTGGACTTCCCCGATTCATTGGGCCCGCCGATGACGGTCCGGTTCTTGTCAAACTTCACCTTGAGGTCGCGGTGAATGCGGTAATGACGAACGGTGACTGATTTGATCCACATGGTTAGACGTTGTTGGAATGGCAGGCGGAATAAAGTTCTCGCAGAGCCAGCCGGGCCGTTGCCGACTCCTCGTTTTCTTCCGCGGCTTTGGCGATGAGTTTTCCAGCGACCCGGCTGATGAGGGGGTCTCCGGAGCGGCGGGTCAGTTCCTCGACCTCCTCCGGGGTGGGGGCGATGGTGGTTTGCTGGACGAGCTTGAGTCTCAGCAGGCGAGAGCGAAATGTCTCGAGGAGCTCTTCAAGTCGTGCCGTGGCCTCGATTCCCAGTGAGCCGGAGAGCTCCAGTTCCAGAAGGTCCCTGCCGGCCCGGTTGCCGAGGGTGTCCCCGAGGAGTTCCCCAAATTGGTCGAGACTGGCATCCTCGGTGAACCGGAATTCCAGCCGGTGCCAGCCAAGCTGCCTTGTCGCCACCTTGCAAACTTCCGGAGCCTCTCCAGGGGTCGTGCGAATCACCAGGATATTCCCCGGGTCGTTTCCCTCTCCCCGTTTGAATCGGTCGATCTCCGGGGTGCCCGAATACCAGGCCCTGGGTCCAATCTGCTTCGTGCCGTGCCAGTCGCCCAGGGCAATGTAGTCAAAGGTGTCCTCCGCGAAGCGTGTGAGATCGAGCAGGTTGGGTGTGCCGGCACCATCGTTAGCGTCCGCCACTGTGTTGTCGAAACCCTGCACGCTCCCATGGGCGATGACGATGCGGGGCTTTTGGTCATTGCTTCCGGGACGTTCTACGGATTGGAGCCAGGCCATCGGGTCCGAGGTCTCGTGCCGTCGCCGGAGCGGGCAAGGGAGAAGAACGGCCTCGTCGGTTTCCACCGGAGTCGGTTCGAGGAGGATGTGCAGATTCGGAGCGAGCTGGTCCCGTTCCTGATTGAAGAAATCCTGGTCCCAAAGTCCTCCCGGCCCACCGTGGTCGTGGTTGCCGGGGATGGCGTAGACGGGCAGATCAAGAGCTCCGATCAGACTGCAAGCCTGCGAGACCGTCGATCGCGTCGTAGTCGGGGAATCGAAAAGGTCACCGGCGACGAGGATGAAGGCCGCTCCGTGTTCCCTGGCCACTTCACCGATCCGGGTGATCGCATCGAGTCGGGCTTTTTGGACGTCACGACGTTTGTCGTCGTCTTCGATTCGAGCAAAGGGCTTGCCGAGTTGCCAGTCGGCGGTGTGAATGAATGTGGTGCTGGTCATTCGGGTTCGAGGTCGTTTCGGGATGGGGACAGGAAGGCGATTGATACTCTTCCCGGAACATGGAATCTTTCGATCGCTTGGGATCGTAACATGAGGGGTCAGACATTGATAGGGTGATCCTTGCTTGCCTCGGACGCTTTTTTCATGGAATGTTCCAGCATGGCGTAGTCGTCCAAAGAATCTCGTGTAGGAAAAACCCGCTTTCCGATGGAGAGAATCTACCGGATCCACGAGGCGGTGAGCGAGGGGCGGTTTCCGAATTGCAGCAGCCAGGGTGAGAGAATCACGGGAGCTCAAGACGCTGGTGACTTCGCCGTGGACGGAATCAACGAGACTGACCCGGGCAATCTCCACCTCGCCTTCCTCAAGGTCGGGAAGGTCCTCGCCACCCCGGAAGCTGGGGGATCGGGACTCCAAAAGGTTCTTGAGCGTCTCGGAGAGGTTGTGCTCAAGCCAGGCCGGGGGGACCGAGCCTTCCGACCTGCACCAGCCTACCGCTCAGCCCACCAAGTCTGCCGAAACGAAGCCCGAGTTCATTGTCAGTCGGGAGTTTTTCAATCGCTTTTTCGAGAAGCCGCTTCCGACGGCCACCTTTTACGACAAGGTCAACGAGGGACAGATCATCCCCTGGCCCGAGATGAGGGGGCGGTATTTCCTCAACGCTTCCCTGCGACGGCTGAGACTGCCGCCAGTTCATGAGCTGCCAAAGGTGATGTCTCCGAATCAGGAGGACCTCGTGCGTCTGGCCTTTTCGCTGATCGACCAGCACTTGTTCCCGGCTCCTCCGTGGCTCCTCGCTGTCGATGCGCTGAATTTTGAGGACATGGCCAAGGCCACCAAGATCGTGCGGACGCACCGGGACGAGGTTGCACAGCGTGATCACTACCTGTTGAAGTTGGCTTACTTCCAAGGGGTCCTCGATGCGGCAGTGATGACCGCCAAGAGCGAGTCGGGCGGCGGCTAGGCCCGTGCAGAGGCCGGAAGTGAAGGTGAGTGTGACGGTTTTGTCAGGGCGTTGTCGGACGGTTTGAGCGCGGTTTCCATTTCCGGGTATGATGAGCGCTGATCCCTTCGCTCGCCATCAAGCGAGCGACCCTGTTCTTGGAACATGGATAGCCCCGGTTGTTCAGTTCGACGGTCATGCGGGGGCTCCCATAATTCCTGAGGTGTTGATCTTGGTGGATCTTGTTGATCTCCCGGAGGAGGACTTCGTTGCTCTGGGACCGAGCGCTTTGGGCGCTGGCGCGCCATTTGTAGTATCCACTGGAGGAGATTTCCATGGCATCACAGAGTTCGGTGAGGTGATAGTCAGACCGCATTTCTTCGATCATCGCAAACCTGGCTGCGGGTCGTCCGCCAGGATGCTCGCGGCTTTTTTTAGGATGTCACGCTGTCGGCGGAGGTATTCGTTCTCCCTGCGAAGCTGTTCATTCTGGGCGTAAAGGGCCTCGGGGCTCAAGGATGACGAGTCGTCCTCGTTCTTGGAACTCATCGCTCCCGACCGCCGAGCGGAGTTTCGCCAATTGCGAAGGGTATTGGCACTGATCCCGAGATCACGGGAGACTTGGGTGATTCCCTTTCCACTGGTTTGGAGAAGATCGAGCGCATCGGCTCGGAACTGCTCGGAGTAGGTCTTACTAGTATTGGATTTTATATTGTCATTCTGGTTTTCCCAGACTGCGCACCCGGTGTCCACCAAATCGGGGGAAGTTCAGCCCGCCCGCTTCCCGACCGGCACCCAGGAAGTGTTCTTCGTCGAGGAGTTGATGGGCCAACTCCCAGTCAGCGGAGGTCTTGGCGACTTTAACGTGAAGATCGGTGGAGTGATGACACCGGGCGAAAGTAGGGGGACTTGTTGATGGGGTTTTCACTGACAAAGACACAACATTTTCGTGCTCCTTTGTTTAGCGATTTCTTTTTCCCCGTAGCTCAGGGCTTCCCGCGCCTCCAGCCAAACGCGCTGGACGCTTCCTGCTTCCGATTAAATTGAGCTAGTCATCTTTTGGGGAGGTGAGCAAACTGTTCGGTATTATCCCATGAACGAAAAGTCCCGCGTCATCCGCGTCTTCTTATCCTCGACCTTCCGCGATTTCGCCGAGGAGCGAGACTTGCTTGTCAAGAAGGTATTCCCCGAGTTGAGGCGGCTGTGCCGTGAGCGCCAGGTGGAGCTGGTGGACGTGGACCTGAGGTGGGGTATCACCGAGGATGAGGCGCAGCAGGGGAAAGTATTGCCCATCTGCCTGGCCGAGATTGACCGGGCCCGTCCCTACTTCATGGGATTCATTGGTGAACGCTATGGCTGGGTGCCGGAGGAAAGCGAATACCCCGAGGTGGTTGTGGAGCGGGAGCCCTGGCTCAAGGAGCACCAAGGGGGCAAGAGTGTCACCGAGCTGGAGATGCTCCACGGCGTGCTCAACAATCCGGAGATGGCTGGCCGTGCCTACTTCTACTTCCGGGACAGGGACTACTCCCTGACCAAGGGCGGGGACTACGAACCTGAATCCCCGGAACACGCCGCCAAGCTCGAGGACCTGAGGCAGCGCCTCAGGGAGAGCCAATTCCCGGTGGTCGAGAACTACCCCGACCCCGAGGCCCTTGCAGAGAAAGTCAGGCAGGACCTGCTGGAAATTGTCGAACAGGAATACCCCGAGGAGGAAGTGCCCGACGAGCTGACCCGCGAGCGCATGCGCCACGAGGCCTATGGGGCGGCCCGGCGCAGCCTCTACCTCGGCGGTGGGAAATACTTCAAGGCCCTGGATGATGCGGTGGCAGGGGAACAATCCCGCCCCGTGCTGGTGACCGGTGGGGCCGGTCTGGGCAAGAGTGCGCTGCTGGCCAAGTGGGCCGAACGCTACGCAGTGGACCACCCGGACACACAGCTCATCGTTCACCACACCAGTGCCGCCGCAGACGCCTCCGACCCGGTGCGCATCGTGCGCCGGC